>DNBE01000139.1 GCA_003543795.1 Sutterella sp. | reverse complement strand
TCATCGCCGTCGTCGGTATCTTCGAGATCTTTGAGTTCGTCTTCGAGGTCTTCGGCAAAGTCGTCTTTGCCTTCTTCGTCATAGTCCTCGTCTTCAGACTCTTCTTCGAATTCTTTTGTAAGCGTCAAAACACCTTTTTTGGCTTTGAGCGGTTTGGCAACGAGTAACCACGCGAGCGCTTCTTCATCAATATTGACTTCAGGCGCTTCAAAAGTTTCGGCAGTCAAAATCCAAGCTAAAAGCGCGGCATCATCTTCGCCCGCGACGAGGGCGTTTTTCGAAGGGACGTTTTTCTTATCGGTCATAATAGTTTTTGAGCTTCTTTTTTAAAAACGCAAAAAGACCCCTACCCGTTTCTCACAGCGCTTTCCGAACGTTTTTGGTTCACTAACCTTCGTACCCGATAGTCATTTGCGCGGGGCACCTATTTTGTGACGGAAAACCGCCTCCGAAACAGGAGAGGAAATGGGCGCGAGCGACTCTTTCGCTCGAACCTAAAAAATCAGATAACGATTGTACTTAAATAAAGACGTGTTTTTCAAAAAAACAAAACTTGCGCGTTATTTACTACGAAGTAAAGGCTTCGTCGACGCTTTGGGTTCTGAGAGCTTTAAGTTGATCTCGTAGCGCGTTTTGTCGCGCAAGTAATCGGCTGACGACCTCTTGCGGTTGTCCGGTCGCAACGGCTTCGTTAAGAGCAAAACCCGTATCTTTTAAGTCCCGCTCGATAAAAATCGATTGGATTTCCTGATAAGCGAGGTCTTCTGGCGTCTGAAGTTCTTCTTCTTCGTCAATTAAATCGGTCACGACCGATAACGCGGTATCGCCTTCTAGGAGCGCTAGAACCGTCCCGAGCGTAGCCGTCGATTCATTGCCTTCGGGCAGAGCCGAACTTAATTTTTGCAAAATCGAAAATGTAAGGCGCTCGTAGAGGTCTGTTGCGTTCTCAAAAAAAGTAATGGGCTCCGCGAACTCGAAAAACCACGAAGGATGAATCAAAAGGCATTGCAAAAGGCGTTTGGCGGTCGTTTGCTGAAGTTTTCCGACGGCAATACTTTTAACGGGTTTACCGTACTTCGCGCTTTGCTTGACGTCTCGCCCGTAACCCGACATCAGTCGTCTCGTACTTTGAATCCGAGGCACGACGGAGACTTCGGTCAGTTTGGCGATTTGATCGACGTTCACACCGATCGCGAGCGCCAATTCTTCGGCAATCATGCGACAAAGCGCGTCCGCTTTCATGCTTTTAAGTAAAGGCTTCGCGATTTCGATACAAGCGGCTTTATCTTCCTGAGATTTAACGAAGCGATTCCCCGTTGCCTGGCGAATGACATCAAGGACGAAAAATTTGGAAAGCGGATAAGCGTTCGCTAATTGCGCTTCAAAGCCTTCCGCGCCCTGATCTTTGACAATGCTATCGGGGTCTTCGCCTTGAGGCAGCATCAAAAAGTAAGCTTTTTGCTTATTGGTAATCATCGATAAGGTACTTACCAACGCGCGGTTAGCGGCCTTAAAGCCCGCCTCATCGCCGTCAAAGGAAAAGTAAACGTCGTCGGTGAGCGTAAAGAGTTTTTTAACGTGATCGGCCGTAATCGAGGTGCCGAGCGCAGCGACCGTCTCGGTAAAGCCGCCCTGACTCATCTGGATAACGTCCATGTAGCCTTCGCAGACGATAGCGCGCCCCTTTTGACGAATCGATTCGCGCGCTTCATATAAGCCGTAAAGCTCTAACCCTTTATGGTAAATGGCCGAATCGGGCGAATTCAGATACTTGGGATCTTCGTCCTTAACCATCGTTCGCGCGCCGAATCCGATGACTTGACCTCGGGTGTTACGAATCGGATACATCACGCGACCGCGAAAGCGATCGTAGCGAGAATTTTCTTTTGTAATGACTAAGCCCGCGTCGACAACGGCAGCCTTTTGATAGTCGGCATGAAAAACGGATTCAAGCGACTGCCAACCTTCGGGCGAAAAACCTAAATGAAATTTCTTTTGGGTTTCTTCACTAATGCCGCGGTCTTTTAAATACGCTTGAGCGCGAGGGTTCTTAGCAAGACTCGCGGCGTAAAAGTCGGCCGCTTTGGCTGTGTAGTCATAAAGTGACAACCTCACTTTTTCTTCGCGGCTAGCCTTGGCGCTCACGGGAACTTGCATCCCGACGCTTCGGGCTAATTCCTCAACCGCTTCGGGAAAGGTAAGGCCTTTAAATTCCATCAAAAATTTAATCGCCGTCCCCGATTTGCCGCAACCGAAGCACTTATAAAATTGTTTACTTTGGTTGACGGCAAAAGACGGCGTCTTCTCCTTATGAAAAGGACAACACGCCATCCAATTCGCGCCCTTATGTTGCAACTTTACATATTGTCCGATGACTTCGACAATATCGAGGCGACTTAAGAGCTCGGTGATGAAACTTTCGGGAATCATAGGGTCGAAAACCCAAAAAAAACGTTAACCGAGAAGTTTAGCCTTAATCATGGCGGACACCTTACCCATATCGGCTTTGCCCGCGAGTTTGGGTTTTAAGTAACCCATGACTTTACCCATGCCGGCCATGCCCGAGGCGTTCGTCGCGGCAAGCGCTTCGTCGATTAAAGCCGCGATTTCGGCTTCGGAAAGCTGCTTCGGTAAATAAGCCTTTAAAACCTCAATTTCAGCTTCTTCTTTATCGGCTAAGTCGGCGCGATTCGCGGCACGATATTGCGCGACCGAATCGGCGCGCTGCTTCATGAGTTTCGAGACGACGCTGACGACTTGGGCGTCATCGAGCGTCACGCGCTCGTCGACTTCTTTTTGTTTAATCGCAGCCAACAGTAAACGAATCGTACTCAAACGATCTTTGTCGTGCGCTTTCATCGCGGCTTTCATGTCTTCGGTAATCGTTTCTTTTAAAGTCATTTATGCGCCTTTAAAGTAAATAGATGCGAAAAACGCGCGCCAACGACAAAGCGTTCGTCTGGCGCGCGCATTCAATACGAAATTTACGAGTCGCGGTCTTATCGACCGACTCGACTATGAAAAAATCAGTACAACTTCTTCGGAAGCATCTGGCTAC
>DNBE01000154.1 GCA_003543795.1 Sutterella sp. | reverse complement strand
GGCGCGGGACGCAATTGCCCGATTGAGACAAATGATCCGAGCGCGCACGCCGAAGTGGTCGCGATTCGCAAAGCCGCGAAGGCGTTAGGTAATTACCGACTGCCAGGCGCTACGCTTTATGTGACGCTTGAACCTTGCGCGATGTGCGCGGGGTTAATCGCGCACGCTAGGATTGATCGCGTGGTGTTCGGCGCGCCCGATAGAAAAGCCGGGGCGTTGGGCGGCGCTTTCGACTTTTTCGCGCTAAAAGGCATTAATCATCGGCCGAACGTCACGGGAAAGGTACGCGCGACCGAATGCTCCGAACTTCTTTGGTCCTTTTTTAAAGAAAAGCGAGAGACTTCGCGAGACGCCGAAGTGACAACTTCCGAGGAGGCTAGCCATGCTTGAGTTTCCGATTAAGTTAGCTTTTTGCGCCCCTTCGAGAACCCCGAGAGACGCTGATAGCATTCCCCGGATTGAATCCTTTTTCACGAGCCGGGGCGCGGAAGTCTTTTTTGATGAAGCGTGCTCGCAAAACGTCAAGCAATTTTCGGGTACGGATGAAGCGCGCGCGGCAAGCTTCATCCACGCGGTCGATACAGGTGCCTCATTAGTGATGCCCATTCGCGGCGGCTACGGGTTAAGTCGCATTTTGGGTGCGATCGACTACGACTATTTAGCGCGCAAAAACCCAATTTTTTGCGGTTATTCCGACTTCACGGCTTTTAACCTCGCGTATTTCGCGAAAACGGGGAAGGTGACTTTTCAGGGGCCCGCGGGCACCGACTTTATCGACGAGCCGCCGTACGCGACGCTTCAAAGCTTTAAAAACGCGCTTTTTAATCAAGAGTGGGTTTTATCCTTTACGTCCAAATCCGCGCCCAAACTCGACTTCGAAGGTACGCTTTGGGGCGGCAATTTAAGCATGATTACAAGCCTTGTCGGCTCGCCCTACTTACCGATTATCGATAACGGTATCCTCTTTCTTGAAGATGGTAACGAGCGCGCCTATCGTATCGAGCGCATGCTCCTAACCCTTTTACACGCAGGCGTTCTCGCGCGTCAACGCGTGATTTTATTGGGCGACTTCCGAGACGCCGATCCCGTTCGTCCGCGCGAGTATGACTTTTTACTATCTGACGTTCTTGAGTTTTTGGTGGCCGCGCTACCGGATACCGTTATTATTACGGGGTTACCCTTCGGCCACGATAAGCTTCGCGCGACGATTCCGGTCGGAGCTAAAGCACGCATCCGAACGGAAAAAGGCTACGTCTTGATGACAAGTAAAGATAAACCCACGATTTCTTTAGGGTAGAAGATGAAAATTCCTTTTCTTTTGACGACGAAAGGGCGTTTGACGCGCCTAGCGTACTCTCAAGTCGCGACCGGCGCCGCGCTTTACCTCGGCACGGTTTCATATTTGCAACTTCGTTTTTGGGAGACGTTACCCAAGTCGCCGACGCTTTTTTGGGGTTTTTATATCGTGCTTTTTGCGCCTGCCGCGTGGATCTTTTTTTGCGCGACCGCAAAGCGCCTTCAGGACTTTACGATTAACGGCTGGTTCGCGCTCATCATCGCTGGCATCGCTTTAGTCGATTGGCAGGTGACGCTCGGCCTTTGCGTGGTTATCGCGCTCATCGCGAGCACAAAATATAATACGATTTACGGCGCCTACGACATGGTCGAAAACGCCAAACTGATTCGATAAAAAAGGGGACGGACGATGACAAAAGAATATTTGCAAGCGGTCGATTTAACGAAAGCCTATCGTTTATTTAATCTCGGCGCGACGTGTCTTGTGAGCGCGGCCCACGATGGTAAAGTGGGTGTGATGCCCGCCACATGGAATTGTCCGCTTGACGTTTATCCGTTCCGCGCGACGGTTGTCATCGACAAATCGCATTTCACGCGACCCCTGATGGATAATTCCGAGTATTTCGCGCTTCAATTGCCGAGCGTCGGGATTGCTCGCGAGACGCTTTTTTTGGGGACCAATTCCCAATGCGATATGCCCGATAAGCTCGTGCGTTCGGGCGCTCGATTCTTTAATATCGAAGGCTTTTCGATGCCTTTTGTCGACGGGTGCGTGGCCTGGGCGGTCTTTAAAAAGCTTCCCGAAGTCGCGATGACGAAGACCTACGATTTATTTATGGGCGAATGCGTCGCGGCTTTTGCCGACTCTCGCATTTACGTCAATAACCATTGGGAGTTCGAGAACGCGGACGCGTCTTTGAGAACGTTTCATTATGTCGCGGGCGGCCATTATCTCGCGATCGGCGAAAGTTTCGACTTAAAGGAATTCGACGGTCTCGCCTAAATCGATGATGCGAAAAGAATATTATTTCCAACTTTTTCCACGAGCCGTGTCATGCTTTTGCATGGCGGTCGTCTGCTCCATTGTGGGCCTCGTGAGCGTTTTCATGCAATGCCAGCAACAGCCTGTTGCGATGGTGCTATTGAGCGCGATTTGTTCTTTTCATATCGTGGGAGCCGTGTTATCGATTTCGATGTTTTTGCTCCTTTTTTTGAATTGCTTTCCGGTTTTAATTAATGACGAGCAGCACGGGTCTTCTTTTTTCATGAACGCGCTCATTCCGAGCGCTTTTGCGACCGCGGTTTTCGCGCTCATCTCGGGCGCTTTTTTCGGGCGATGCGCGTTCGGTGAGTATTGGAAGTGGGACTTTCATTTAACGTCCCTTTTAATTCAGGCGGTTTTTCTTTTCGCTTCTATGGCCCTCACCCGCACGCAGCATATCGGCGCTTCGAGAAGTAACGACATGAGGCGCGTCTACATCATTTTATTAGGGACGTTCGCGGTTGCCTCGCACTACTTTTACTTCGACTTTTTCGTTCGCATTACGTCTCAGTTTTTGACCTTTATTTCGAGTAACACCTGGATCGGTTTTTGGGTGCAGCTCGGTATTTTCTTTATGGCGGGGCTTTTTTATTGCTTGAGTATGTTCTTTTCGAGAATGCGTACG
>DNBE01000009.1 GCA_003543795.1 Sutterella sp. | reverse complement strand
TGCGGCGAAGACAAAAAAGTCAATGCTGTAAAAAATATCGGTGTAATCCAACTCGTTGAGCACGCTGCGCTTGATTTAGCCAATAAGGGTATCGTGGATGCGGTGAACGCGCGCGGCCTGAAAGTTAAATTCGATCAGCAAAACGCCCAAGCCGACCAATCGAATCTTCATAACATCGCGCAACGCTTCGTCACTCAGAAAAGCGATTTGATTTTCGCGATCGCGACGCCTGCCGCGCAGTCGGTCGCTAACGCGACGAAGTCGATTCCGATCGTCGCGACCGCTGTTACCGATTTCGAGATCGCGAAGCTCGTAAAAAGTAACGCCAAGCCTGACACCAACGTGACCGGTTCCTCGGACATGAATCCCGTCGAAGCGCAAGTCGATTTGATTTTGGCGCTTTGCCCGAAAGCCAAACGCATCGGTACGATTTATAACTCTTCTGAAATCAACTCTCAGTTCCAAATCGATATCGCGAAAAAACACATCCAAAAACGCGGGCTGAAGTATGTCGAAGTGACCGTTTCAAGCGTCAACGACATTCAGCAAGCCGCGGTAAGCCTCGTGGGTAAGGTCGACGCGATTTACGTGCCTACCGATAACGTCGTCGCTTCCGCGATTCCGCTTTTGACCGCCATTACGACGCCTAAGCGCATTCCTGTCGTCGTTGCCGAAACCGGCATGCTTCAAGGCGGCGGACTCGCAACGCTCGGTGTCGATTACTATGAACTCGGTAAAATCGCGGGCAATATGGGCGCGGACATCCTCGAAGGGAAGGCCAAGCCCCAAGATATGCCGATTCGCGTTCAGACCGAATTTAAAGCGGTGATTAACACGACCGCCGCCAAAGCGCTCGGCCTTAACATTCCGAAAGCGCTTGCCGATAAGTCCGAATTGAAGGCTTTTTAAATTCTCTTTTAAAACCAAAGCCGCCTCAAGCGAGAACGCTCGCTTGAAGCGGCCTTGTCCGATTTTTTCTAGGCAAGTGGCATGCTTGAAATTCTGATTCCGACGATTTCTCAGGGTCTTCTTTGGTCTCTTTTAGCAATCGGCGTTTACTTAAGTTTCCGTGTTCTTGATATTGCGGACTTGTCCGTCGAGGGCACTTTTCCGTTAGGAGCGGCGGTTGCCGCTAGCGTCCTATCCGCGGGCGGGGGCGTCATCCTCGCGATGATTCTCGCGCTTGCCGCGGGATGCATCGCGGGCGTCATTACCGCGCTTTTGACAACCAAGATGAAAATCCCCGCGTTACTTGCGGGTATTCTCTCGATGATTGGGCTTTATTCGGTCAATCTCCACATCATGGGGAAAGCCAATATTTCCCTTTTGCGCGTCGATACCGTTTTTACCTGGGCCGAAAACTTTTTAGCCGACTATATGTGGGCGGCTTTCGCGGTCGGCGTCATCGCGACCGTTATCGTGGGTGTCGGTATCTATTGGTTTTTCGGAACGGAATTGGGGACGGCGATTCGCGCGACCGGCAATAATTCTCAAATGGCCAGAGCCCAAGGAATTAATACCGATACGATGATTATTTTGGGGCTTTTATTCGGAAACGGCCTCGTCGCGCTTTCGGGCGCGCTGGTTGCCCAAGCCAACGGTTTTGCGGACGTCGGTATGGGCGTCGGAACCATCGTCATCGGGCTAGCTTCCGTCATCATCGGCGAAGTCTTATTCGGGACGCGAAGCTTTTTAAATTCGCTTATTTCCGTGATTCTCGGCTCAATCGTCTATCGTTTGGTCATTGCCGTCGTCCTTCAAATGGGGATGCCGCCCAACGACTTGAAGCTTTTTACCGCGATTTTGGTCGCTATCGCGCTTTCGATGCCCCTCATTAAGGCAAAGTTCGTCGCGGGTCGCGCCCGGACTCTTAAGGAGTGATTTATGCTCGTTGTTAAAAATCTTCATAAGACGTTCTTTGCGGGAACGGCAAATGAGAAAAAAGCACTCCAAGGCATCGATTTGACGCTTGAAGACGGTGACTTCGTCACGGTCATCGGATCTAACGGCGCGGGGAAATCAACGCTTTTAAACGCTATCGCGGGTGTTTTCCCCGTTGACGAAGGAACCATCGAAATCGACGGTATCGATTTAACGCATATGAAAGAACACGCGCGAGCGAAATATATCGGACGCGTGTTCCAAGACCCGATGCGAGGGACTGCCGCTAACATGATGATTAGCGAAAACCTCGCTATGGCTTCCCGTCGAGGTCAAAAGCAAGGTCTCGTCTGGTCGGAAAAAGCCGACCAGATGGAAGAATTTAAACAGATGCTCGCCTCGCTTAACTTGGGCCTTGAAAACCGCATGACGACGCACGTCGGGATGCTCTCGGGCGGCCAAAGACAAGCGATTACGCTTCTGATGGCAACACTCGTTCGCCCGAAATTGTTGCTCTTAGACGAACATACCGCGGCGCTTGACCCCAAGACCGCGAGTAAAGTGCTCGAGCAAACGCGCCAAATCGTTACCGACAACCACTTAACGACACTCATGATTACGCACAATATGCGTGACGCGATTACGTTCGGTACGCGACTGATCATGATGCATGACGGGCGCATTGTCGTTGACATCAAAGGTGAGGAAAAGCAAAAACTTACGGTCGCGGATTTACTCGAACTCTTTGAAAAACGGACGGGTAACGTAAGCGACAACGCCGTTCTAGGCTAAACGCGTTTAATCGTTTCGGCATCTAAACCCTTCGAAGACGTCCTTCGAAGGGTTTTACGTTAAAGGTAGAATGCATGATTTTTCAGTGCTTTGACTTCCGCCATTTCTTTTGAGACAATGCCCGAAACATCGCGCAAACCGCATCGCGCCGGATTATCGCAACACGCGTCATAAAAGGATTTTTTAGAAATGGATTTATTACCGAGCTTTGCCGTCGACCATACGAAAATCGTGCCCGGCATTTTTGTCAGCCGAGAAGATCGTTTGGGCGAATTTTTCGTGACGACCTATGACGTCCGTCTAACGCGCCCCAATCGCGAGCCCGCAATCGACGTTGCCGCGATGCATTCGCTTGAACACATCATCGCGACTTATTTACGTAACGACCCCGATTGGAAAGACGAAGTCATCTATTGGGGCCCGATGGGGTGCCTCACGGGCTTTTATCTGATTC
>DNBE01000105.1 GCA_003543795.1 Sutterella sp. | reverse complement strand
GGATCTTCAATTCATGGCAAGCCCGCACGATGTCGGCGCCGGGGTCGGCGACCGCCGGGCACCCGGCGTCACTGATTAACCCCGTATCTTGTCCGGCGAGCAAGGGATGAAGCCACTCGCGAATTTTTTCTCGTTCGGGGTGGTGCCCGATTTCCACGATTTCGATTTCGGAAAAAGGCCGATGGCCTTCAATCGCGCCGATTAAAGCGCGAGCGGGCTTTGCCGTCTCGACTAAAAAGCGCGAGAGCGTTTTCGCGCGTTCGATAGCTTCTTTTGTAAGCGCGGTTGAAAGGGGAGTATCCGCGATTCGATTGGGAATAAGGTAAAGCGTACCAGTCATAGTGCTTCATTGAAAAACATCAAAGCCCGCGTTATGTAAAAAGCGCGTGACCGTAATGAGAGGAAGTCCGATTAAAGCCGTGGGGTCGGTGGACTCAACGCTTTGAGTTAAAGCAATCCCTAAAGATTCGATTTTGGCGGCTCCCGCGCAATCGAAAGGCTGATCTACTTTAAGATAATGCAAAATCTGCGCTTCACTTAATTTTCGCATCGTGACAACCGTTTCAACGATTTCAGCCTCAATCGGATGATTGGAACATACAACGGCAACCGCCGTTAAAAAACGCATCTTTTGCCCCGACATGGATAAAAGTTGCGAAAGGGCTTTTTCTTGCGTGCCGGGTTTCCCTAAAATGCGGTTTCCTAAAACCGCGACTTGGTCGCTTCCGATGACGATGTTTGACGGATGGCGCTCGAAAACGGCAAGGGCTTTGGCTTTCGCAAGTCGCAGGCAAAGGGCTTCGGGTGTTTCGCCTTCAAGTGCGGTTTCGTCGATTTGAGGATTATCCGTTTCGAAATCGGGGACGATGCGAGAAAGTAATTGCGCCCGATAGCGTGAGGTTGATGCGAGAATAATTTTCGGTATCATCAAAGTACCTGATGTAAACAAAAGAGTCATAAAAGACAATGACGTCACAAGAGTCTAACGCAAATCCTCGCAAAATCGATATTTATGCTTTGTCGGCCGACCAAGGCGGGCTCGAATTCGAGGTATCGGTTGCAGATCTCCCCAATCTCTCGAGCTTTTTAGCGGACGATAAAGGTTCTCTTCACGTGGCTTATGTCGGAACGAAAGGCGCCAAAGGGATGCCGGGCGGCGTCCTCGTTATGACAGGTTTACTTAATTTAACGTGCGTCACCTGCGGCAAACCCGTGGTTTTCGAAATCGATCGAGAAGTTCCCTTTTTATTTGCGGCAAGTCAAGCGGCGCTCGATAACTTACCGGTAAGCGACGACATGGGTTATGAAGTCACGGTCGGTAGCCGTGAATTCGATTTGGTCGCGCTCGTCGAAGAAGAAGCGATTTTATCTTTACCCGCTTACCCGAAGCATAGAGGTTGCGCGCTTAAGGTGAAACCTCTCGAAGAAGAGACGAGCGAGACAAAACGCTTTCCCTTTAAGCACTTGAAAGACCTGATGCATTAAATTAAAATACGCAGACTTTCAAAGCATTAATGTGTGTTTTTATGGACAAGCCTTCGGGCAAATCTGTAAAATCGCGCTTTTTAAAATAAAGAAGTGGGGTAATACCATGGCAGTTCAACAAAATAAGAAGTCCACGGCTAGACGTGGCAATCATCGTTCGCACGACAATCTTGCGAATCCCGCGACGGCTGTAGAGCCCAAGAGCGGTGAAGTCCATCTCCGTCACCACATCAGCCCCGACGGTTACTACCGCGGCAAGAAGGTCATTCAGACGAAAAACGATAGCGAAGAATAATCTCTTCGCCTGACTTCCGCCCCACGGGTTAAAAAGACCGGTTTGAGCGTTTTGCCTCAATCGGTCTTTTCGTGTTTAAGTGCCTTCGCTTTTTTTAATGCTTTATCGTTTCCCTGTAAGCATTTAAAATACTCTGGCAACTGACCAACAATTGGAGTTTTCGTTGACCACCGCTTTTGTTTTTCCGGGTCAAGGTTCGCAATCGATCGGCATGCTTGCCGATTTCGCGAGCGAAGCCCCCGTCATCGATACCTTTCGCGAAGCGTCCGAGATTTTAGGCTACGACCTCTGGTCTTACGCTCAAAACGGACCGCAAGAATGGATGACGTTGACAACCAACACCCAGCCTTTGATTTATACGGCTAGCGTCGCGCTTTTGCGCCTTTTGGCTCCCGAACTATCGGAGATTTCCTGCGTCGCGGGGCATAGCTTGGGCGAGTACGCGGCGCTTGTGGCCGCACAAAGCCTCTCCTTTGAATCGGGCCTTCGGCTAATTGCCTTCAGAGCGCAAGCGATGCACGAAGCGTTTCCGGCAGGGCAGGGGGCGATGGCTGCCGTCATGGGGCTAACGCCCGAAGTCGTCACCTATACCGTTCGCGAGATTTCCCCCACGGTCGAAGCCGTTAACTTCAATTCGCCGCAACAAATCGTGATCGCGGGCTATGTCGAAGGGTTAACGAAAGCCGAAGCGCTCCTGAAAGAAAAAGGCGCGCGTCGCGTTTTACGCCTCAATGTCTCGGGACCTTTTCATTCATCATTAATGAATCAGGCCCGTGAGCGTTTAGCTCAAAGACTCGCAACTGAAACTTTTGCCGAAGCTAGCATCTCGGTTGTCCAAAATTACAACGCGACCCCGACGACTGACGCCGA
>DNBE01000050.1 GCA_003543795.1 Sutterella sp. | reverse complement strand
ATAAAAGAGTACGGTACCGCTTCTTGTAATGTCTGCCGTGGTATAGGTCGTTGTTGCCAACGATTGCGAGGGACAAAAACCCGCAACGGCTAGTGCCGCGGCTAAGAGGGTTTTTGTGAACTTAGGATGTGTAAAAATTTGTTGTTTTGTCATCGTAAAAATCTCCGATAAATCTATCTAATGAACTTCCGAAATGACCTTGTTTAGTCTTTAGAAGACGTATCTGATTCAGCTTCTTGTGTTTCCGTAAATAGTCCCCTCATTAATAATGCCGTTATTGGTGACATCGCCCGCCGCTTTATAGACGCGTGCCGTCCGCAAAAGCCATAATGGCGGTGGCGCCATACAATGAATTACTGTTAGTAAGCGTTATAGAACCCGACTCGGTGATTGTTACCGTCGTATCTGAAATCGCGGTGTTATCTAAATAAGAAGCGGCGCCGTAAAGAGACTTTTTTGTTTCGCCTGTATCATCGTCGTCCGCGTAATCGTCGCCCGTATAGGTCGAACTGACGGTATTACTTCCGGCAACGTCCGATAAAGCCTGAAAGTAACTCGGGAAATCGGTTGACGCTTGCGCCTCAAAACTCGGGATAAGACCCGCTGCCGCAATCGCGAAAGTGAGCGCGTAAGTCAGAAGTGAGAATTTAAATCGAGAGTCGCGGCGTGTGCCGGCAATTGGGTGCTGAGAATGTTTTGTTTTGGCTAGTTTCTTATAGCGGGGGGTATTTTGTCATAATGAACCTCATTTTTCGTGCCCCTTCGGGGGGGGGTAACTAGAAACGATTATATGAGGCAAGTTTCGGGCAGCTTAACTTACACCCCTTGAGGGTTTTTCGTTGCAAATAAAAAAGGGGTCGTAAGTTTCTCTTTTGTTGTTTTTTTAACGGAAAGCGCTTCATAAATGAGGAAAATGGGAAAGACTCAACTTCTATCAAAAGGATTAATATAGCCCTTCGCTCAAAACGGTCTTCAAGCCAAAGACAAAATCGTAACTCGGGAATCCGTCGCGTCGGGTTTTAAGGAATCTTTCGGCGCGACTTCAATATTGGATTGGGAGCTGTTTTTTGTCGGCCGAGGCATTTATGTTGCCCGGCCGTTTTCTTTTTAAACGAATTTTTAAACTCAAAAGGCGCTTTTACTCGGAATCTTCGTCATCATCTTCGTAATAAAACGTGATAGCGCCTAAAGCGGTTTTGAGCGTCTCGAAGACTTCTTGCGCTTCTTCGGGCGACTTATATTTAAAAGACGCTTTCGTGCCGTTTGCTAAAGGGGCGTGAATCGTGCTGCGATCGAGCGTCAGGTGCGTGACGTATTGAAGATTCGTAATGGTATCGGGTGTTAAAGAAACGAATCGCGCGTTATGTTTTCCTTCGTATTGAAGTGTCATCTTTGTTGTCTCCTTTTTACTGTTGCCTCATCCGTTTAAAAAAGGATATTTTTCTTAGTACATTAATTGCTATCAGAAACGAAAAGCATCTTAAAAGCGAACTTGAGCGTCCTCCAAATGGCCGTGATGCGCTCTAAATTTTTTAAAGGCAGGCTTCTCGAGCCTGCCTTTAAAGCTTAAAACGCGAATCTTTAGAAAATCAGGTGCGCGACAGGTGCCGCGATAAATAGACTAATGAGTGTACGCTCTAAGAAAATAACGAAGAGCTCGACGAGGTTAACCGGAATTTTCGAGCCGAGAATTAAGCCGCCCACTTCGGAGAGATAGATCACTTGCGTGACCGAAATGACCGCGATAATAAATTTCGTGACGGGGGCGGTCACCGTCCCCGCGGCAATGACCGCAGGCGTAAACATATCGGTAAAGCCCACAATCATCGTTTTTGAGGCAGCTTCGGCTTCGGGAACCGACAGAAGGTTTAGAAGCGGCACGAAGGGTTTCCCAAGGATATCGAACACTTGCGTGTTATTCGCGAGCACGAGCGCGAGTGTTCCGATACACATCACGACGGGAAGAACCCCGAACCACATCCCGGCGCTATTTTTTAGCCCGTTTTCTAAGAATTCTCGAATGCCCCGATACTGAGAGACGCGCTCGCGAGCGAGCGTTAGCCCGTATTGAAGTGACGTCGTATAGCCTTCCGGGAGCGTCTCGCCTATGGCTTTGCCTTCGACATAAAAAGTGTCTTTTTTAAGGGACAAGGGCGGCACGCGAGGCAAAATCAAAGCGCAGGCAATTCCGATTGCGCAAATAAGAAGATAGTAGGGCCCGAAATATTCAAGTAACCCGACTTGGGCGAGCACGACGATACTAAAGGTAATCGAGACCGCGGAAAACGTGGTCGCGACAATCGCCGCTTCTCGAGCCGAGTAGTAGCCGCCTTCGTATTGATTGGCGGTGAGCATCACGCCGAGCGTCCCGTCGCCAATCCAAGAGGTGATACAGTCGACTGCCGCGCGACCTGGAATCGTAAAGAGCGGGCGCATGACTTTCGTTAAAAGGGCGCCGATAAATTCCAAGAGCCCGAAGTCAAGCAGTAGCGGCAACAAAAGCCCCGCGAGCATAAAGATGACGACAAGGGTGGTTAATAGGTCGTTTAAGACGAAGCCTCCCGCGTCCGCGCAGGTAATCATGTGAATGAAACCGGTGTCATTTTCGCCCGCAAAGAGCCCGAGATAGGTCATCCAAATAAAAACGGCGCTGACAATGCGAATGACAACCCAAATGAAGGTCGTCGAAAACGTAGCATGAATAACGGGGTAAGTTTTGATAAAGGACGGCCCGACAATTAAAGAAAGAAGCCCCAAAACGGCCGAGACGGTGACGATCATCACGCACAGTAGCGGTAACCAGTCGCCCGCCGCGTCCGAAATCATATCGGAGACGATTTTGATCAAAATCGTCCATTTGTCGTCAAACTTGACGGGCACCATAAATAGCAAAATGCCGATGGTCGACGGAATAATGAAGCCGGCAAGCGCCTTATTTTGATTGTCTTTCATATGCGGGCGAAATTTCCTGATAAGGGTGACGCGTAGGCGGGAATCAAAGTGTCGCCATCGTTTAGGCGTGTGATTCTTTTTTTAGCGCACAAAGAATGCAAAAACCGATTTGAGCTCCTTTAAACGCGCTTTTCAGTCACGGTTGCCGACGCTAGCGTCGCGGAAGCCTTTTTGATTTCGTTTGCGACTTCAGTCACAAAGCACGCGACCAAACCGTAGGTAATCGTCGGTCGAATCCAGATTTCCGTTAAAAGGTACTCGGTATATTCGTTAGAAGGCTCAAGCAAAATATCGATGTGATAAATCGTCGCGATCGCGCAATCGACGATACAGAGAAGCCAGAGATTGCGTTTGGTGTAACTGCGCCAATCTTTACGCGCGTAAAAGAAAGTCAATAGGCATAAAAGCAGAACCGATAGCGCGAGGCTCGCAAGATGTAGCCAGTAGTATGCCAACGGGGGCGGAAAAAGGATGTCACGCAATAAGACCGTAATCCCGATTGAAATCGAGCACCAATAATTAAATTGTTGCGTTGTAATCCGAAAATTAAAAAAGTACATCCAGATCATCACGACGCAAGAGATGTAGCAGACGTTAAGCACGAGTTCGGGCCACGTTTCGTCAAGCCCGAAATGGAAAACACCGTAGAGCACAATCCCGACCGAAACCATGGCGGCTATAGCGGTAATCACAATGTCAAAAACTTTCGCTTTTTTCGTGAATCTGGTTTTCATAGCGAGAAGGGTAGCCCGAAAGGGGGCGTGACTCGATAAAAAAAGATTTCCGAAATATAGCATTTCGACTTCAAGACTCGCTATTGAGAAGCGAAA
>DNBE01000089.1 GCA_003543795.1 Sutterella sp. | reverse complement strand
ATTGACGATACCTAATTCGAGAAATCAGGCGTGACATCTGTCGGACATGAACTGCATTGTCTTGGGAATAACATTTGGCTTCAAGAGCGCAATCAATTCTTAGCGGATAATTTGCTTTACCACCCGTAGAAATTAGGTAGTACCCAATGGCATCTCTTCCGCCGTCTCTCCAGGGACGAGTTAAAGAGAAATCTACAAAATTAGTATCCATCTTGGAAATAATGTTGGTAGCACAAGCTTCAAATCCATAGGGATCCTCTCTGTAGTGGCGCCTGATAAGTTCCAAGCATTTATTTCCCTCTATATCACTTTGCAACTGATCATACTTGGAAGGCACGCGAACCATTTTGGGTGCCTGCAAGGGAGTAATACCCTCTCGACCTTCTCTTACAAACTTTTTCCAGGCCTCAGGCGCATATTGCAAGTTATTTGCATGATCAAAAATAAGGGATTGAATCCATTTTCTGGAAATAGGATCTTTCCCCGTATTCAAAATAGTGAAATACGCCTCATAATTCTGAAAGCGATTCCCTTTAACAGTTCTCCAGAAAGCGACTAAATCTTTGTCTGGCGATATTTTTGGATTACCAGGAGCTGCAAGACCTAAAAACTTGATATCTCGACCTTTCCCCGCTTTTTTAAAAACGAAAAAAGGTGGAATTTCTTCAAGATCTGTACCTTTATTTAATAACGCAAAAGTATCCTCAAGAATCTTATTACCTTTTTTCTTCGTATCCGTTAACTCTCGACCTGGTTCTCGATTATCCCCATAGTATCTAAAGATACCGGTTTCTTCTTCAAGGTAATCTGGCCATTCAAGTTCTTCCATAGACGTATAAAGAACCACATAAGCATATTTGCCCGAACCATCTTTACGAAGTGTCCTCCTAAAGCCTCCGAGAATTTCGCACCCCGGTATCAATTTATGAAAAGGCTCTGAGGAAATCTTAGAATCCGCTCCACCTTTATATACACAATCAATGTATAAATCCGAAGAATCTAGCTTATCAAATTCAATTTCCATATTTCTAACGCCTGAATAAATACTTCATCGTCTAACAATTAATTGAGTAGCATTTTTAAAAACTTAAAACTATTTTTGCTTCAGCTGTAACTAAGTACTGACTTTTTTAAATAAAACTCACTGAGGATTTTGATCATTCTCTATGGAAATTTCACCTTTTCTCATAAATTTCAAGCTAAAAAGTTCCTCGGCGCCACGATTATTAGTGGAGAGCTTTATAAGTGTTTGTTTGCTTATAGTTGACAAATTTCCGAGTTATCAGGATAATTTCAGGCTCGATTTGGTCCTTTAGTTGAGGGTCTTGGGTCGTTAGCTCAGTCGGTAGAGCAGCGGACTTTTAATCCGTTGGTCGAGAGTTCGAATCTCTCACGACCTACCAATCGATATCGTTTGCTTTCTCGGGGGCATAGCTCAGTTGGTAGAGCAGCGGACTCTTAATCCGTTTGTCCAGAGTTCGAGTCTCTGTGCCCCTACCACGATTCAAACGAGCCTTCGGGGGCATAGCTCAGTTGGTAGAGCAGCGGACTCTTAATCCGTTTGTCCAGAGTTCGAGTCTCTGTGCCCCTACCAAAGGTGCTCCCTAAAAAGTCAGCTTTAGAAGCTGACTTTTTTGTTTGAGAAACCTTCGCAAAAAGCTTTTGAGCCTATAGAATGCCAAGCATGACTGAAGAGGCTTTTTTCCTGACTGACGAATCCGCGACCGACGCGCTCGGAGCGCGTTTGGCGCTTGCAATCGGAGAATTAAAGCGCGAAATCGACGCGGCGGGCCTCAATATCTATTTAATCGGTAATCTCGGTGCCGGGAAAACGTATTTAACCCGTGCCCTACTTCGAGAACTCGGCGTCACGGGTCGCATTAAAAGCCCCACCTTTTCTTTAATCGAAACCTACGAAGTCGAAGGCCTGCCTTATAAAATCGCGCACTTTGACTTTTATCGGTTCGAGTCGCCCGAAGAGTTTCTTGACGCGGGGTTTCGAGACGAATTCGGAGAAGGCCACCTTACGCTTTGCGAGTGGCCAGAAAAAGCGCAAGGGTGCGTTCCGCCTTCGGACTTAGATATCATCTTTGATATTCTCCCCAAGGGTCGCAAAGTGCGAATCCTCGCGCATTCGACACTTGCGCAGACCCTTTTGGCCGGGGTTCAGCAATGAGTTACTCGCGTCGAGCTTTTTTAAAAACGGGTACCCTCGCGATTTCCGCGACGGCACTCCCCGCGCACGCAGCGACTCCCGCCGAAATGCTCGACGTTCGTATCTGGCCCAATAAAAGTTATACACGCGTAACGCTTGAACACACCTCTCCGGTTCGTTTTAAATACTTTATGGTGCGCTCGCCCAAACCCGTGCGACTTGTGATCGATGTTAAAGACCTCAAATTCACGGAAAAGCTTCGCGCGATGCTCGCTAAAGTCAATAAAAACGACCCTTATATTTCCGCGATACGCGCCGCGCAGTTTGATCACGAAACGGTTCGCATCGTGATGGACTTAAAGCAAGACGCAACGCCCGAGCTTTTTGAGTCAAAGCCCAATTCTCAATACCGTTATCGGTTGATTTTTGACATCCATCCCGCGGGCTATAAGCCTGACGCGATTGAAGAAGAAATCGCGAAAGCCTCAAAAGAACCTGTAAAGCCCGAGGCAAAACCTGCCTCGAAGCCCGCGTCTAAACCGGCTCCCAATAAAGGGACGTCCCATAAGCCCGCGCCCAAGAGGCCTTCTAAAATCGTGGTCGTCATCGACGCGGGGCACGGGGGAGAAGATCCCGGCGCGGTCGGGCGTCGCAAAACCTACGAAAAGCATGTGACACTTGCGATTGCTTATAAACTTAAAGCCATCTTCGATAAAGACCCCGCTTATAAGCCTTTGATGACGAGAACGGCTGACGTTTTCGTGCCTTTAGGTAAACGCGTGCGTTTTGCGATGGCTAATAAAGCGAACCTTTTCGTGAGTATCCACGCGGACGCTTGGACGAGTCCTTCAGCGAAAGGGACGTCCTGCTTTGCGCTTTCCATAACCGGCGCGACGAGTACCGCCGCTCGGTGGCTCGCACAAAGCCAAAACGAAGCCGATATCATCGGGGGCTCGAACTTTAACGATATTGCCGCAAGCGGCCAAAAAACGTTTCTCGATATGAATGCCGAATTTAAGGCTGAATATAGCCTTGAGATGGGGTACCTTATGCTTCGGCATTTAGAAAAAATCAATACGCTACATAGTAAAAAAATCGAACAAGCGCAGTTTTTAGTCTTAAAGACACCCGGCGTCCCTTCGATTCTCGTCGAATCGGCTTTTATCAGTAATCCTGAAGAAGAACGAAAACTTCGAACGGATGCCTATCAGCAAAAGGTCGCGCAAGCGATTTATCGCGGGATTAAAGATCAAGTCGCGAGATACCCGCTTTAAGCAATTGAAACACGGATTTTCTCGCATCAGCCGTTTATTTGACAGCGATTATCGGCAATGAAAAAATCACTTTGAGGAAACCATCTCGACTGGAAAATCGTTACCAGCGCCTTCAGAACTTTGAAAAAAGTTTGGCATGTGTGTATCAGGAAGTGACGTCTCTGGGTGGTTTTTAAACCGCGCTTACGGGCGCGGTTTATTTTGCCTCAAAATCTTTGTCATACGATCCTAACCTAAAGCCTCTCTTTCATTTAAGTGCTTTCCCGCCAAAGGGATTACAATCTTTCTTATCCATTTACCACACGCTTTTTGCGGAGTTTAGGTCATGCCCTTAATTTCTTTACGCCAATTGTTAGACCACGCGGCCGAAAACGGCTACGGTGTCCCCGCTTTTAACGTCAATAACCTCGAACAGGTCCAAGCCATTATGGCGGCCGCAAGCGAAGTCGGCGCGCCCGTCATCATGCAGGCTTCCGCAGGCGCCCGCCGATACTCGGGCGAACTCTTTTTAAAGCACTTAATCGAAGCGGCGGTCGCGACCTACCCCGACGTCCCCGTTTGCATGCATCAAGACCACGGGCAAAGCCCCAAGGTTTGCCAAGGCGCGATTGCGCTTGGCTTTACCTCCGTCATGATGGACGGGTCGCTTATGAGTGACGGGAAAACGATTTCGACGTACGCCTATAACGTCGAAGTCACGCGTAAAGTGGTCGAGATGGCGCACGCGATCGGCGTAAGCGTCGAAGGCGAACTCGGCTGCCTCGGG
>DNBE01000126.1 GCA_003543795.1 Sutterella sp. | reverse complement strand
TGGGGCATGACGCCGTCGTCGGCCGCGACGACCAAAATCACGATATCGGTCGCTTGCGCGCCGCGAGCGCGCATCGCGGTAAAGGCTTCGTGGCCCGGAGTATCGAGGAAAGTCACAATCCCTTTCGGGGTCTTCACGTGATAAGCACCGATATGCTGCGTAATACCGCCAGCTTCCCCTGCCGCGACCTTCGCGCGACGGATGTAGTCCAAAAGACTCGTCTTACCGTGGTCGACGTGGCCCATAATCGTAACGACAGGCGGTCTCGGGAGAGCTTTAGCGTCGTTGACCGCAAATTCACCCAAAAGCTCTTCAGGGTCGTCCATCTTCGCCGCAACGGCTTTGTGGCCCATTTCTTCGACCAAGAGCATCGCCGTATCTTGATCGAGCATCTGGTTAATCGTGACCATCTGCCCCATCTTCATAAGAGTTTTGATGACTTCGGTGGCTTTCACCGCCATCTTGCGAGCCAAATCGGCTACCGAAATCGTCTCGGGGACGCTCACCTCGCGAACCACGGGTTCGACAGGAGCGGGAGCGGGTTTCTCTTCGGTTCTATCGCGATGACGGTTCTTCGGGCGTCTTGAATGCCACTGCTCGTTACCTTCATCGTCGTCATCCGTAATGTCGTTAATATAGACATGCTTTTTGCCGCTATCTTCTCCCATCCGAGGACCTTGAGAGCGACCGCCCGCGTGCTTAGCGCCAGACTTCTTCGTTTCGTCTTCACGGTCTTTGGCGGGCGTCTTGACCGCCTTTTTCTTATCTGACGGTTTCTTCGCTTCGGGCGCCTTTTCTTGAGGCTTCGCGGGCTTCGGTCGCGTCATCATCTCGCGAATCGCGCGCGCTTCGTCTTCAGCCTGACGGCGAGCGGCTTCGCGCTTTTCGTCAACGGGTTCGGGCGCTTTCTCTTCAATCTCAGGTTTGGGTTCGGCAACTTTAGGCGCCGCTTTTTTAGCGGGCTTCTTTTCTTCTTCGGGCTTTGCCGCTTCGGGAGCGGAAACCTTCACTTCGACTTCGGGCGTTACCTCGACCTTCGCGACAGGGGCGGGCGCAACTTTTTCGGGTTCAGGCTTTGCGACAGGTTCGGGAGCGGGCGCTTCGGGTTTTGTGTCCGCCATCTTCGCTTTCATTTCTTCTAAAGCGCGCTGCTTTTCGCGAGCAATCATTTCTTCGCGAGAAAGGCCGCCTGCCGCCGTCGGTTTGGCGGGTTTTACAAGCACACGCGTACGTCTGACTTCGACTTTGACGTGCTGGCCGCCCGCTTGACGGACCGTCGTCGTTTCTTTACGCATCAGCTTAATTTTGCGCGAATTACCTTGACGATCGCGATGCAAAAAATCCACGAGAGTGCTTTGATCGGCGGAACTTAACGTATCGTTTTCGTCCTTTTTATCAATGCCTGCGGCTTTAAATTGGCGCAACAATTCTTCGGGCGAAATGCGCATTTCGCTTGCGAGTTCGGATACGGTTTTAATAGCCATAGATGAGTATCTCCTATTCAAGCAAACGAATTAGTTCGCACCCTCTTTAGCGCGCGCTTCGAGAATAAGCGGACCGCCCACTTCGGGGGCAATCCCCGTTAATTCTTCGAGTTCGTCGGTCGCGAGATCTGCCAAATCCGTCACGGTCTTAATACCCTTCGTGACAAGTAAATTCGCGGTTTCGGCATCAACCCCGGGGACTTCCATCAAGGCCATCACGGCAGTTCTTAAATTTTCTTCGCGTTCGAGTTCAACCGTTAAACTCACGGCTCTAGCACGCTCACGAATGGTCTTCGTGGTCTCGGCATCAAGCCCCACGCCTTCGAGTTCTTCTTCGGGAACGTAGGCGATTTCTTCAATCGAAGAAAAGCCGCTTTGGATAAAGAGGTCTGCCGTCTCTTCGTCCAAATCCAATTTGCCCATGAATTCTTCACGAATCTTTTGCGTTTCTTCGTTACGCTTCACATCGGCTTCGTCATTTGTAAGGATTTCAATCTTCCAACCCGTCAAAAGCGTCGCGAGATGAACGTTTTGGCCTTTAAGGCCGATTGCGACCGCGTAGTTTTCTTCGTCGTCGACGACAACTTCCATCGTGTGCGTATCTTCAAGCATAACGACGCCAGAGACCTTCGCGGGTTCAAGGGCGTTCACGACAAACTGCGCGGGTTCGGGGTCCCAAAGAACGATATCGACGCGTTCACCCGCGAGTTCGTTTGTCACGGCATTCACACGCGTACCGCGCACACCGATACAGGTCCCGACGGGATCTAAACGTTGGTCTTTGGCGTGAACCGCAATCTTCGCGCGAGAACCCGGGTCACGAGCCGCGCACTTGATTTCAAGTAAACCTTCGTCGATTTCAGGGACTTGTTGCGCGAAAAGCTCCATGATGAATTCGGGGCAAACGCGAGATAAGAAAACCTGAGGGCCGTGTCCTTGGCGATCGACACGAGCGACATAAGCACGAACTTTGTCGCCCGCTCTGAAATTTTCTTTCGGAATCATTTCCGAGCGCGGCAGTCTCGCTTCAACTTTGCCGATTTCGACAATCGCGTCACCCTTATCGATGATGCGCTTGACCTGCCCGTAGACAACCTTGGCGCCGCTCTTTAGAAATTCTTCTAACATTTGTTCGCGTTCTGCGTCGCGCAAGCGCTGCAAAATGATTTGTTTCGCGTCTTGGGCAAAACGGCGGCCGTTTGCCTTCACATCCTCGATTTCCACACGAATGTAGTCGCCGACCGCTAGTTCGGGGTGCTCGTCACAAATATCGGAAAACATCTCTTCGCGATCGGGCTCTTGAAGGCCCGCTTCGTCGGCGACGACCACCCAGCGCCTAAAAGCGCGATAGTCACCCGTTTCGTGGTCGATAACGACTTCGACATCGGCATCCGTTCCCGGGAAGTGGCTCTTACGGATGGCAGAAGATAGGGCCGTTTCCAAAACGCCGAAGACGATATCGCGCGGGACGCTCTTTTCTTGGGCGAGAGATTCAACTTTTTCGAGTAATTCGCGGTTCATGAGTGTTTATCCTTTGAAATTTAATTGGGCAACTAACCAGGCGCGCGCGACGTCCGAGAAACGAAACGTTACGGTCACGGGCGTAATCTGGTCACAAGATTCGGTTTGTTGGCGCTTACGGCGCTCGAAGATTTCGCGAGGGGTCTTCGCTGGCTTTTCATCGGTAAATAAAAAGACAATTTCGGGATTTGCCGTCCCCTCTTCAACGCTTTGAATGCGACCGTCGAGCTTCCGACGGCCCGCGGAAGAAAACGCGGGATCAAAAATCGGGTTAAAGAGTTCGACGTGAACGAGTTCACCCGTAAAACGGGCGAAATCTTTCGCGCGCTTTAAGGGTCTGTCAACGCCCGGGCTCGTCACTTCGAGGCGATCGTAGTCAAAAGCTTCGGCCGTAAAAAGGTAGGTCAGTTGGTCGCTGACGACTTCGCAGTCGTCGACCGTCACGCCTCCCTCTTTATCAATCGTCACGCGCAAGAGATGCCGAGGCAAAGCTTCGAAATCAACGAATTCGAAGCCGAGACCTTCAACGGTTTTCTCAACTAACTGCGCGATATCGGTTTGGTTTTGCGCCATATCGGTAATCAAAAATTTCCTAAAAACAGGTTCCAGATAACAACAAAGGCACTTTAAAAAGTGCCTTTATTATTGATTTGTCGCGCATTATAAGAAAGTCAATACCCAATTGCAATAGAAAAAATCGGGTTTTTTCATTGCCTTAGATGCTCTTTCAAAGAAAATGAAAACTTTCATAAATAGGAAAAAACCACGGAAAACAAAAAAGGGAAACTTCTTGAAAGCTTCACGATTTTAGGTAGTTGGCGGAAGGGGAGGGATTCGAACCCTCGGTACGGAGATCCCGTACGCCGCCTTTCCAGGGCGGTACATTAAACCACTCTGCCACCCTTCCGCAGTGTGTGTTTGAAGGTTGGTATTATATCGTTTTTGATTCAAATTTAAAGATAAACCCTCCTTCAATCCGAAACAACCTTTCAAACCTATGCCATTAAGACTTGCCTTTATCGCCGTGATGATGCTTTTCGGTACGATTGGCATGATTGTGCGTTACATCGACTTTCCGAGTGTTGTCATCGCCTGGGCTCGGGCTTTTTTCGGGTTCGCTGTCATTTTGGGCTACGTCCTTTTTTACCAAAGAAGGCATTTAGATTTTGAAGCTATCAAAGCCAACATCAAGCCTTTAGCGCTCGTTAGCGTCCTTTTAGGAACTAATTGGGCCCTTTTTTTTGAGACCTTTAACCATACGACGATTGCCATCGGGACGATTTGTTACTACACGGCACCGTTTTTCCTGATGCTTGCCGCGCCGATTGTCTTTAAAGAAAAGCTCACGCTTTTTAAATTGACTTGCGTTTGCTTCGCGTTTTTAGGGATTGTTTTTACTTCGGGCGTTTTTGACGATGAATTAAAACCCGGTATCGGTATCGTTTTTGCCGTAAGCGCCGCCGTCATGTACGCGACGGTAATCGGTGCCAATAAGTTTTTAAAAAACATCTCCGCGGTCGATTCGACTTGTGTTCAGCTTGCGGGCGCGGCTTTGGTTTTCTTACCTTACGTGGCTTTAACGACCGATTTCGCTGCATTGGATTTTTCGTTTAAGAACGTCAGCCTGACTCTTATACTCGCAGTCGTTCATACTGGGTTTGCTTATATTGTTTATTTCGGGTGCGTCAGAAAACTTTCCGCGCAAGACATTTCGCTATTTTCGTTTTTAGATCCCTTGGTTGCCGTCCTTCTTTCAATTTTCGTTTTAGCCGAACCTTTTACCCTTTGGACGCTGGTCGGGGCGATTTTCATTCTCGGCGCGACGGCAGCAGGGGAGTTTTTCGATCAAAAGCACTCTGGGTAGACCCCTGACGGGTATCACTGCAAAGAAAAAAAGACTACCGAATTTCCTCGGTGGCAATCTCATGTCTTGGCGGAGGGAAAGTGGGAGAACGCTAGGCTAAACATACTCGCCGCTTGCGCAGAGCCTAGCGTCTCGGATACTTTCATTCTATTTAATGACGACTTCGTCCTAACAAAACCCGAGGAGGATTGGGACGAAGCAACGAACCTGTACCTCGGTACGCACAGAGAACACGGGGAGCGTTTCCGTAGAATCGGTAAGCTCGACTCCAGATGGCGGTTAGGTTTTCACTTCAATGACGAATTACTAAAGCGCTTAGGCGTAGAAACACCTCTCGATTACGAATACCACGGGCCGATGCTCTACGATAACTTCAAAACTTTAAGTTTTACACTTCGAATCGGCCTATGATGAGATGGATCGGGG
>DNBE01000043.1 GCA_003543795.1 Sutterella sp. | reverse complement strand
TCGGATTCCGCGAATGCCTTCTCGGTAAATACCGGGCTCGATCGAATGAATCATGCCGGGCTCAAGAGCTACTTCGGCACTTTTTCTTCTGTTAGAAGAAATCGTGGGCGGAGACTCATGCACATTTAAAATAAAGCCGACGCCGTGCCCCGTGCCGTGACCGTAGTCAATACCTAAAGCTCGAATCGGTTCGTGGGCAAGATAATCGATATCCGCGCCGCAAGTTCCTTTTTCAAAAGAAGCTTCGCTTAAAGCCGTTAACCCTTTAAAGACCGCCGTGTAATCGTCTCGGATGGCTTGAAGTTCATCGGAATCAAAATCTTCAATTTCCCCGATGGTATAAACACGCGTCGTATCGGTCGTACCGCACGAGTAATGCGCGCCGGAGTCGATTAATAGAAGGCAAGGCGCAATGAGCTTCGCGTCTTTGCCGGGTATGGGTTCATAGTGCGGTAGTGCGGCATTGGGGCCGGTGGCTGCGCTTGTCGCGAAACTTTCGGTAATAAATTCAGGTTGCTTAGCGTGCGCGTCGTGCAAAATTTGAGCGCATTGGCTTTCGGTGAGAATCTCGCCTGAAGCCGAGCGTTTTCGAATTTCGGCGATTGCTTCTTTTTGCGCGAGGGCGTCAAGCGCTAACGCTTTTTTCATACCTTTGATTTCGGCTTCGCATTTAATGGCTTTAAGAAGCGCAATCGGCCACTTAACCGAGCGTAGATTTTCTCTCGGAAGCGATAAAAGTTTCGCGTTAATCTCATCGAAATCCGCCAAAATCGTGTGGCCGGAATCAGTTAATTTTTGCGCGACACAATCAAAAGCTTCGTAGGGGTGAATCTCAAACCCTGCGCCAATCGCTTTTTCTTTTAAAGCTAAAGGTAGCTTTTCTTCATTAATAAAGAGATGCTGCTGATTCGTTCCGATAAGAATGCCCGAATAAAAAACGGGGTTATAGGCGATATCGGAGCCTCGAAGGTTCGTAAGCCACGCGACGTCATCTAAACGCAAACTCGCCAAAATCGCGCAATCGGGCGCAATATTCTCGTCTTTTGCCCAAGCGCGCAGTTTTGCTTTCAAACGATTGAGTTTGACTTCAACGGCTTCCCCTATGGTGACTTCCCAAATATCGTGAAATACCAAAGGGGGACGGTTTTCCCAAAATAGTGCTTCGAAGGCTTCGTCAATCGGTTTGACGCGCGAGACCTTATTTTCAAATTTTTGATAATTTCCGATAGAAAATAAAGCCGGATTTAAAGCTAGAGTAATCGGACTTTTTTGATTAACGTTTTCCAAAAAAGTAAGGGGATCGGAGACCCCGTCTTCGCCCCAGCGCATGAGTATGACGCCGCTACCGTCAAGCTCAATGCGAGCTTGTTCCCAATAGCGAGAATCGGTCCATAGCCAAGCTTGCGTGGGCGTCACGAGAAGGTTCGCGTTCGTGCCCGTAAAGCCAGAAAGATGGCGCACAATTTCAAAGTGCGGCGCGATATATTCCGATAAGTGCGAATCGGCTACAACGGTTAAATAGGCATCGAGCTTTGAACGCGTCAGCGTTTCTTGTAAATCGCGAAGGGCGCAATTCATCATAAGTCGTCAGGGATTTTTTCTAATGGTAATCAGAATCGTTTTGGTTGAAAGGGTGCCGGGCGCGTCGATAAAAGCAAGTTCCTCAAGGTAAAACCCCGCGTCATCGAGTTCGTCTAATGTGGCTTCGCGGTTCAATTCACGACAGATAAATTTAACGTCCGTAACGCTTTCGTTTGCGGCGGGTAGTCGCTCCGCGTAGCACCTTGCCTGCTGCGCGGGCGGTAAGCGATTGCTGCCGCAGGCAGTAAGCGTCGCCGCAATCAAAGCGCAAAAAAGAATCCGATATTTCATGGAACTTGACCTATTTTTAAAGCGTTCGAGGCAGATTTTTCATCACCTTGGTATTCGTCTTTAAGGATTTTCTCAAATTTTCAAAAGCTTTGAAGTCGTTTGCCCGAATAAAAGTAACGGCTAGACCCGTTTTATCGTATCGCGCGGTGCGTCCGATACGATGAATGTAGTCGTTCGTATCTTTAGGTAGCGAGGTGTTAATGACAGCTTCGATATTCTCAACGTCGATACCTCGAGCTAAAACATCCGTCGCAACAAGAATTTGATTTTTGCCTTCGGTAAAAGCGCTCAGCGCGTCTTCGCGCTGCTTTTGCGTTTTTTGCGAACTGATGACGCCGACCGCGAAACCGTCAAGCTTTAGTTCTTTTCCTAAATGCTCGGCTTCAGGCTTTGTTTTCACAAAAACGAGCACGCGAGAAAGACCGTAATCGACGACGATATCGCGAACGCGTTCGTGCCAGGCGAAGGGTTCGGTTAGAAGAAAAATTTCTTTAACGCGCTCGTTTTTGGCTTTTGATTGACCGATGAGATAAGGCTTTTCGGGAAAGTTCTTTGCAATAAAACGCTTTAGGTCGCAAGAGACCGTCGCGGAAATTAGCCAGGTTTTTTGGGGCGTGATAAGCCCCAAAACCCGACACAGGTCTTCTTCAAACCCCATATCAAAAAGCCGTTCGGCTTCATCGACAACGAGGCGCGTAACGGCCCTTAAAAACCCTTTTTTGCGCCGCGCGGCTTCAAGTAACTTCCCGGGCGTCGCCACTAAAAGGGCGGGAGGTGTTTCAAGCGTCGCTTTAAAAGCCGAAGGCGCCATTTGTCCGTAGATCGGGTAAGCGCTAAAAGGGGAGTCGGTAAGTAAGTCGGAAGCGACCCGCGCAACTTGAAGCGCGAGTTCATGCGTCGGACAAAGCACGAGGACTTGGGGATTAGGGGCGTCGCTTCTGAGGCCATCCAAAGCGCTCGCGAGATAAGCCAGTGTTTTACCCGACCCCGTAGGGGAAGCCAAAAGAAAGAGATCGGCAGCGTCAAGCGCTTTAACCGTTTCGATTTGCATCGCGTTAGGACTCGTAAGCCCTAGGGTTTTGAGACGCACGGGGCTAAAAAATTCGGATTTGCGCATCAGATAGAGTCCTTTTTAATCGGAATGACTCTTGCGCGCAGTTGCCCGCAACCACCGTCGATAGTTTGCGCGGCCGAATCACGAATCGTCGCGATTGCGCCCGAAGCGCGAACGCGTTTGACAATCTCGACCATCTTTTCTCGACTCGGGCGAGAAAAGCGAGAAAGAGAACCCGGGTTATAAGCGATGAAATTGACCATCGCGAAGCGATTTTTTAGAAGGGCAATGAGGCGCTCGATATCGGCTTCCGAATCGTTCACACCCTCCATTAACGTCCACTCGAATTGGATCGGGTAATGAGAGAGCGTCGCGTAGCGCTCGGCCGCTTCAAAAAGGTCGGCTATCGGAATTTTGGGTGCTTTGGGTAAAAGTTTCGCGCGAAGGTTATCGTCCGTTGTATGTAACGAAATCGCGAGCGCCGGTTTGATTTTCCGAGTCATTAGGGTGTCAAATAAGCGCTTATCGCCCACGGAAGAAATAACAAGTTCTTTATGCGCGAATTCTCCGAAGTCGGCTAAAAAATCGACGCTATCGAGCACATTTTTAAGATTATGAGAGGGTTCTCCCATCCCCATAAAAACGACGCGTTTCGTGCTCGGCCTTTCGCGAAGCGCGAAAGCGACTTGCGCGATGATTTCAAGCGCGTCAAGCTGTCGAATAAGACCTGTCGTTCCCGTTTGACAAAAAAGGCACCCTACGGCGCAACCCACTTGGGTTGACACACAAAACGCGTCTCGGGGTAGTAACACGCTCTCAATCGTATTGCCGTCGGGAAGCTCAAATAAAAACTTTTTTGAGGAGAGGTCCTCCGAAGCTCGAACGTCAAGCGGCTTTAAAGTCTTCTCGAAAGCTTCACAAATGTCAGGCAGGCGGTCTTCTAGCGCTTTCGGGAAGGGGAGGTTGGCTCGGGCTTTTAACGTCCCGCGCAAAAGCCCTCGAGCCAATAAACGCACATGGGCGCTTTTCGCGCCCGTGTGTTCGCAGATTTTATAAAAGTCTTCAAGCCTCATGGCTTTTTAGGAGCCGTTGTCGAGTATGACGACATCGGCGTAATCGTCGGGCCTTTACGAGGCGCCTTGGCGGCAGGCTTCGCGGCCTCCTTTTCTTTAACTACCTTTACAGCCGGTTTTTTAGCCGTGGCTTTCGCTGGTTTTTTTACTTCGACTTTAGCGGGCGCGAGCTTAGACGAAGCCTTCGCGACTTTGGCGCGAGTCGTGGTTCCTTTCTTTTGAGTCGCTTTCTTGGGACTTGCTTTAGCTTTATCGTCTTTTACTTTTTTCGAAGGCTCTTTTGCTTCTTGGGTGTTAGTTTGCGTTTGGGTCGCGACTTTCACTTCCTTGCGGGGAGCGGCTTTTTTCGGCGCCGCGCGAGATTTACGAGGCGCGGCAGGGGCTTTCTTCGGACGTTCGGATTTCGGACGATCGTCCGTTAAAAGAAAGACTTGCTTAT
>DNBE01000134.1 GCA_003543795.1 Sutterella sp. | reverse complement strand
CCCGAAATTTCCATGGGAATTCAAACCGTTTTGAATTCCGATATCGCGATGCAACTCGATGAATGCACGCCTTACGAAATTAAAGGTCGTCCCGCGACGCATCGCGAGGCGGCCGATTCGATGCGCATGAGCTTACGGTGGGCTAAAAGAAGTTATGACGAATTTCATCGCCTCGAAAACCCGAACGCGCTTTTCGGGATCGTGCAAGGCGGGATGTTCGAAGACTTAAGGCTCGAATCCCTCGAAGGCCTCACGCAAATGGGCTTTGACGGGATCGCGGTTGGCGGCCTGTCAGTTGGCGAACCCAAAGAAACCATGATGCGGGTGATGGATTACATCGTCCCGAGATTACCCGAAGATAAGCCCCACTATCTGATGGGGGTCGGAACGCCCGAAGATCTCGTCGAAGGTGTCGCGCGCGGTATCGACATGTTCGATTGCGTGATGCCCACGCGCAACGCTCGCAACGGTTGGATTTTTACGCGCTACGGCGATATCAAAATTCGTAACGCTCGATACGCCAATGACACGCGTCCGGTCGACCCCGAATGCTCTTGCTACTGCTGCAAGCATTTTTCTCGAGCTTATTTGCACCATTTGCAAAAGGTAAACGAAATTTTGGGCGCGAGGCTTAACACCCTTCATAACCTTCACTACTATCTGCATTTGATGGCAGATATCAGAAAGGCAATCGAAGAGGATTCGTTTGAGGCTTTCAGACGTCAGTTTTACGCCGACCGCCAAAGAGGGATTGAATAGGGGGTCTCGCGGGCCTTAAAAGCCCCGACTTTGCTTTATAATCCACAAGTTAACGTTAACGTCTCTTTTCGGAGAAAAACATGTTTTTTATCAGTGATGCTTATGCCGCCGCGGGCGGTGATACCGTCGGCAGTATGGTCGCGAGCTTTTTGCCGTTAATTCTGATTTTTGCCGCCTTTTGGTTCTTTTTGATTCGTCCGCAGCAAAAGCGTCAAAAAGAGCATGCTCGTATGGTCGAGTCTTTATCTAAAGGTGACGAGATTTTAACGGCCGGCGGTATCGCGGCTCGTGTCGTCGACGTTCAGGAAAACTATCTCGTTATTCAAATCGCCGCCGTTAAGGGCGAACCCGTTGTGTTGACCTTACAACGTATCGCGATTCAGACCGTTTTGCCGAAGGGCACCATCGAATCTTTCTAACGTTCGTTTGTCACGGCGCGATAGGCTTCAGGGAGGGATTGATCCCTCCCGTTTCCCTATTGTGCTTTGATGCGATATTGAGTTTTCGGAGCTTCTTGTGAACCGATATCCCTTGTGGAAATACATCGTCATCGCGACCGCGCTTTTGATCGGTCTGATTTATACGACGCCGAACTTTTTCGGCGAATCGCCGGCGGTTCAGGTTTCCTCTCAAAAAGCGACCGTTCGTGTCGACGAAGCGCTCTTTAAGCGCATTGAGGAAACGCTCTCGCAAAACGGGATTAAGCCTAACGGTCTTTTTTACGAACAAGGCGCCCAACAGGCGACCATTCGCGTTCGTTTCGAACCGACTCAAGGCGAATTGCAACTTCAAGCCAAAGAAGTGCTTGAAAAAGCGCTCAATCCCGATGAAGAAAATCCCGCGTATGTCGTTGCTTTAAACCTCGTGCCCAATACCCCGAGCTGGCTATTGAGTCTGAGAGCCTTGCCGATGTACCTCGGTCTTGACTTACGAGGCGGCGTGCACTTTTTACTTGAAGTCGACATGCGCTCTGCCGTCACGAAAAAGCTCGACGCGATGGCGGGCGACTTGCGAACCGAATTCAGAAACCGGCGTTTACGTCACGCGGGGATTACGCGCGCCAACAGCACGCTCGTAATCGCCTTTAGGTCCGAAGACGATCGGCTCGCCGCGCGTGACTTACTTCGTCAACAAAGTCGCGACTACATGCTCGAAGACGACAACACGGGCGGGGCGCTTCGGTTAGTCGTGAGCTTAACCGAAAGCGCGATGAAGGACGTTCGCGATTACGCCTTAAAGCAAAACATCTCGACCTTACATAACCGTATTAACGAACTCGGCGTTGCCGAGCCGGTCATCGCGCAACAAGGCGCAGATCGCATCGTCGTGCAGTTACCTGGCGTCCAAGATACGGCTAAAGCTAAAGACATTCTCGGTCGCACCGCAACGCTTGAAATCCGTATGGTGGATGATTCTCCCGAAGCGTACGCGCAGATGGCGGCAGGCACCGTACCTTTCGGTGACGAGAAATATTTAGATCGAAACGGCGTTCCGATTCTTGTTAAACGTCAAGTCATTTTGACGGGTGAGAATTTAAACGACGCTCAGCCCGGTTTTGATAACCAGACGCAAGAACCGACGGTTAATTTAAGGCTTGATTCTCGCGGCGCGAGAATCTTCCAAGACGTCACTCGGGAAAATGTCGGCAAACGCATGGCAATCATCCTTTTTGAAAAGGGTAAAGGCGAAGTCGTTACGGCTCCTGTGATTCGTCAGGAAATCGGGGGCGGTCGCGTTCAAATTTCAGGGCGCATGACGGCGATTGAAGCAACGGATACGGCGCTTCTTTTAAGAGCCGGGTCATTAGCCGCGCCGATGCAAATTATCGAAGAGCAATTGGTCGGCCCGAGTTTGGGCGCGGCTAACATCGAAGCGGGCTTTAGGTCGACTCTTTACGGGTTCGGTATCGTGGCGCTCTTTATGGCTTGCTACTATCAGGTCTTCGGTATGGTAAGTGTCGTTGCCTTGATGAGTAACGTCATGATGCTGATCGCGGCACTATCGATGCTTCAAGCAACGCTCACGCTACCCGGTATTGCGGCTATCGCGTTAACGCTCGGTATGGCGGTCGACGCTAACGTCCTCATTAACGAACGCATCCGAGAAGAATTGCGAGCGGGCAGACCGCCTCAGCACGCGATCAGCGAAGGTTTCGATCGGGCGTTTGCGACGATTCTCGACTCCAATATCACGAGTTTGATCGCGGGTATCGCGTTGTTGATTTTCGGTTCGGGTCCCGTCAGAGGTTTTGCCGTCGTGCACTGTATCGGCATTCTGACATCTATTTTCACGAGCGTTTTCGTTACGCGCGCGCTCATTAACCTCATTTACGGCAGACAAAAGAAGCTGACGCGAATTCACGTCGGTCAAGTTTGGAAGCCCGAAGAGAACTAAGGGGAGGGCGCTATGGAATTTTTCAGAATCCGCAAAACGATTCCGTTCATGAAGTACTCCTTGGTGCTTAATCTCATTTCGCTCGTTTCGTTTTTTGTCGCGGTCGGTTTGATTTTATTTAAAGGCCTTGCCTTCTCGATTGAGTTTACGGGCGGGACGGTCATGGAAGTGGGTTATCCGCAAGCCGCGCCTACCGAAGTGATTCGTGAGTCGATTTCAAATCGCCTCGGGATTGAAGCTTCCGTGCAGAATTTCGGGACGGCGCGCGATGTCGTGATTCGTTTACCGAGCGTTGCGGGGAAAGCTTCGGGACAACAAGCTAACGAAGTCATG
>DNBE01000127.1 GCA_003543795.1 Sutterella sp. | reverse complement strand
CGCATTGCCTTATGCCCTCCGATACCATCTCGTCTCGCCTCATTCAAGCAATCGTCACGAACCGCCCTTCTCTTACCCACGTTCGCTTTCCCGTTACCAAATCCGTATTAAGCGCTTTTTTAGGTAAGGACGCACCGCAAGAAATTGAACGCGTCGAGCAAACAATCGAAGTGCCGTTCGTCGCGCTCGTTACCCGAGACCGAAAGGCGCTTCGGCAATGGTTAGCGCCTTACGAAAACGATATATAAGCGTTCGTAACAGTTCGTTAAAGGGTATGCGCCCGACTTTCGCGATGCGTTATCATCTTCGCATTCATCATTTGTGATTGAGCTCATGAAAAAACTTCTTTCTTTTTGCCTTGTCGCGCTTTTTTGCGCGCAAGCTGCCGTTGCCGTAACGGATCCCGCCGAAAAACGCGTACAAAATCTCGTTAAACAAAAAATGAGTGTCGAAGCCGCGTCCGTTAAAAAGACGCCTTTCGGTCTTTATGAAGTCGTTATCGGCCGTCAACCCGTTTACGTGGACGCAGACGTAAAGTTCGTAATCAGCGGCCATGTCTTTGACGTCGTCACGCAAAAAGACCTCACGCAGGCTCGAATTGACGAACTCTCTTTCATTAACATCGGCGATTTGCCGCTAAAGCAAGCGCTCGTTACCAAGAAAGGAAACGGCTCTCACGTCCTTTATCACTTCGCGGACCCCTATTGCTCATTTTGTAAACAACTCGAAAAAACGCTCGTCACGCTCGATAACGTGACCATCTATTCATTCGTGAGCCCGGTTCTTGATTCTCAGGAAATGGTGGCGAGAATTTTGAGTGCGGACAATCCTCAAAAAGCCTGGCGTGATTGGATGCTCAGAGCGAAAGAACCGCCCAAAGCAAAAACCAAAGCCGGCAACGACTGGATGAAAGCAAACGAAAATCTCGTCAATCGCCTCTCGATTGACGCCGTACCGCTCCTATTTTTTAAAGACGGCCTAAGGCTCGAAGGTGCCGTCTCCAAAGACGAAATTGAAGCGAAATTTAAAACCCTCTATCCTTAAATAGCGATGAGGCTAAAAAACGAAGGTCCGCAAATTTTGCGGACCTTTTGCTTTTCTTAATCTAGGCGCGAGGCTTCATCCCCTTGGGTAACAAAATCCAAGCGCGAACTTCGCTTTTTTGTCTACCCGCCACTTCACCCGCGGCGTCTCCGAACCCCCAGAAGTAGTCAAAGCGTAAACCGCCTTTGATCGCGCCGCCCGTATCTTGAGCGACAACGCCTCGCGTAAAGGCCATCTGAGGATTATTTTGGGTCACATCAACGATTAACGGCGTGCCGAGCGCAATCAAACTGCGATCAACCGCAACGGAACCCAAGGCGGTAAGAGGGACGCCCTGCGCGCCGACGGGACCTTCATCAAAGGAGGCTGCCTGACGCTCCGTAAAGTAGATATAACTCGGGTTTTGATTGAGTAATTCTTTGACGCGCGACGGGTTCTTCTTCGCCCAAGCCTTGATGTTTTGCATCGATAACTCGTGCTCTGATAAATAACCTTTAGCAATCAGCCATCTGCCGATCGCGTAATAGGGATGTCCGTTCGTATCCGCGTAGCCGACGCGCATATAGGAGCCGTCGGGTAAAACGATGCGACCCGAACCTTGGACTTGTAAGAAAAACGCCGAAACGGAATCCTCGACCCAGGCAATCGCCCAACGGCTTTGATCCTTGGCGGTAATCTGCGCGCGACTATCATAAGGAACGAGTTTTTGACCTTCGAGGCGACCGCGAAGTCTTAAGCCTTCAAGTTGCGGATAAAGCTTTGCGAGGTCAACCGTGATGAGATCATCGGGAACCGATAAAAGCGGAACTTTATAGGTCGATGTTTTCACGCGGCTACCGTATAAAAGGGGCTCATAGTAGCCCGTCATGAGACCTGTGTCGGTCGTGACGGTTTCGCCTTTCGCGTTTTCTTTAGCAACGGTTAAACGATAGGCATTGAAGTTTTCGCTAAAGAAGGCTCCCGCGCTTTCGGGTTTTGCCGAAACGGCTTTCGAGCAAACACCGTCCCACCCTTTTCTAAATTTAAGCGAAACGCAAGAGCGTTTGAAGGCTTCGAGCGTCGGAGCGAAATCCACGGTTTCAATATTCGGAATCGCAGCAAAATCCACCGCCTCGTAGAGGAGTTTTTCTTTGGCAACGGGTCGTTCGGGAGTGGTCGTAATCGTCGAGCATCCCGCTAGAAAAGCCAAAACGGCCATCGGCCATAAAAGGTGTGTTTTTTGCATAGACATCGCAAACTTCAGTTATCGCGTTTTTGCATTGTACCCGACTTTGCCGTCGGTGATGATGCGGTTTTTCGGGCAAATAAACGGCACCCGAAAAAATCGCCAGGAGGTCTCGTTTGCTAGAATGCTTGTATCTTTTTTTGCATTGAGGCGAGGGACTTATGTCTTTTCTCGGTAATCGAAACACGTCGACCGCCTATCGTATCGCGCCCTCGATTTTATCGGCTGATTTTTTGCGTCTCGGTGACGAAATCCGAGCGATCGACTCGGGTGGCGCCGATTGGGTGCATTTTGACGTCATGGATAACCATTTCGTGCCGAACCTCACGTTCGGGCCCCTCGTGCTGGAAGCCATTCGACCGATTACGTC
>DNBE01000133.1 GCA_003543795.1 Sutterella sp. | reverse complement strand
TTTTGTGGCAGGCATCGAAGACGGCGTCTTAACGGGTTCTCCCTTGGCTTGCGTCATTGCCAATACCAATACCAGAAGCCGCGACTATGACGGTTTTCGTCAAACGCCTCGTCCTTCGCACGCGGACTTTACGGCGCTTTTGCGCTATGGGGAAGGTGTCGACATTCGTGGCGGCGGCCATTTTTCGGGACGCTTAACCGCTCCGCTTTGCGTTGCGGGCGGTATCGCCCTTCAAATCTTGCGCGAAAAAGGGATCTTAATCGGCGCCCATTTATCGCGTGTCGGAGACGTGACCGACGACGCTTTCCCGCTTGAACCGAAGGCGTCCGACTTCGAAGCCGTTTTAAAAAATCCCCTACCGACGATAAGCGAAAAAACCGCTCAGGCGATGAGTGAAGTCATCGAAGCCGCGCGTCAAAACCAGGATTCGGTCGGCGCGATTGTCGAAGTCGCCGTCACGGGGATGCCTGCTGGCATCGGGTCTCCGATGTTTGACGGCATTGAGAATCGGCTCGCGAGTACCTTATTTGGAATCCCTGCCGTGCGCGGCGTCGAATTCGGGGCAGGATTTAAGGCTGCGACCATGACGGGGTCAAAGCACAACGACGCTTTTACGATTGAAGACGGCCGCGTTCGCACCAAAACTAACAACGCGGGCGGCATTTTGGGCGGGATTTCGACAGGGATGCCGATTGTCGCTCGCGTCGCTTTTAAGCCCACGGCTTCTATTTCGCAAGTTCAGGATACCGTTGATTTAAAGACGATGACACCGACTCAACTCACGATTACAGGGCGCCATGACCCTTGTATCGGCATTCGAGCCGTCCCCGTCGTCGAAGCCGTCACGGCGCTCGTTATTTATGATTTCTTAGCTGAGGCAACCCATGGATCTTACTGAAATTCGTCTGGCGATTGATCAAGTCAACGATACGATTTTGCGCGCCTTTATCGAGCGCATGAAACTTTCTGAAGCGGTCGCGACCGAAAAGAAAAAAGCCGGGCTTCCGATTTTAAATAAAGCCCGCGAACGCGAGATTATCGCGAAAGTCTTAGCCGATAGCGGCACGTTTGCTCCTTACGCGCATCGCCTTTTTACCGTTTTATTTGAGTTAAGCCGCGCCTACCAAGCCGCGCTTGCCGCTCCGGACTCGCCCTTTAAAGCCGAAATCGAGGCGCATATGATGCCCTCCGACGCCCTATTGCCCGATGCCGGTCAGATTGCCTGCCAAGGCGTTGAAGGAGCTTATTCGCAGATGGCAGCTGACAAACTCTTCCCTCGAGGGTCGTTAAACTTTTTTAAGAGTTTTGATGCCGTCTTTGATGCCGTGGAGTCAGGGCTTTGCCGCTACGGCGTGCTCCCGATCGAAAATAGTTCGAACGGTTCCGTCCGTCAGGTCTACACCCTTCTTAAAGAACGTAACGTCTCCATCATTCGCTCGTATAGGCTTTGCGTTTCGCACGCGCTCTTAGTCAAACCCGGCGTCAAACTTCAAGACGTCCATACCGTCATTTCCCACGAGCAGGCTTTGGGGCAATGTAGCGCGTTTTTAAAGTCGCTCAAAGGCGTCACCCTTCGCCCTGTTGCTAACACCGCGATGGCGGCCCAAGAAGTGGCTTCTAGCGCCGATCCCGGGATTGCTTGCGTCTCGAGCGCCTCTTGCGCGGAACTTTACGGCTTAGAAGCTTTGGACGTTCGTCTTCAGAATTCGGACAACAATTACACGCGCTTTGTCGTGATCTCGAAGACGCCCGAAATTTATCCGGGCGCCAATCGCATTTCGCTTATCGTGTCGCTTCCGCATCGACCGGGAAGCCTCTACGAAGTCATCGCGAAATTTGCCGCTGCCGAAATCAATATCGTGAAGCTTGAAAGTTATCCGATGGTGGGCCACGATTTCGAGTTTTTGTTCTTATTTGAAATCGAAGCGAGCGTCAAAGACGACCGCGTCACGGGCATTTTGGCGGACTTAAAAGCCTCGTGCCCGAGTTTTGCGTTCTTAGGTAATTACGTAGAAGGTTAACCATGCCCCAGTTCGGACTTCTCGGGCGCAAGCTCGGTCACTCGTTTTCGGTGCCGATTCACCACGCGCTACTTTGTCCCGATTATGAATTAATCGAAATCGAGCCCGACGCTCTCCCCGACTTTTTACGCGCGAAGGCTTTTAAGGGCTTAAACGTCACGATTCCCTATAAGCAAACCGTGATGCCTTTTTGTGATGAGATTAGTGATCAAGCGCGCGAAATCGGAGCCGTGAATACCCTTGTGAACGACAACGGCGTCATCCGCGGATTTAATACCGATATCCTCGGATTTAAAGCCATGGTTCGCGCGGCAAGAATCGATTTTGAGGCCGCGAAAGTCTTGATTTTGGGTTCTGGCGGGACGTCGAAAACGGCGCGCGCCGCTTGCCGCTCGATGGGCGCGCGAGAAATCGTCGTCATTTCTCGCGAAGGCCCCGTGACTTATGCCGATATCGAAAAGCATGCCGATGCCGATATCGTCGTTAATACGACCCCTGTCGGGATGTACCCGAATTGCCCCGCAAAACTTATCGATTTACGCGTCTTTAAGACGCTCAAAGGCGTTGTAGACGTCGTCTATAACCCCGCTCGGACGGGAATCATTTTACAAGCTCGAGAGCTCGGTATCGCGCATGTGAGCGGCTTAAAGATGCTTGTCGAGCAAGCGGTCGCCGCTGAAGAATACTTTTTATCGACCGAAATTGACGCTTCTTTGGGGCAAAAAGTCTTCGAAGACCTCGCTTGCGAAACGCGCAATATCGTTTTAATCGGGATGCCGGGTTCGGGTAAATCCACCCTTGGCAAAGTCTTAGCCGACCGGTCACACAAAACGCTCGTTGACTTAGATACCGAAATCGAGCGCGCGGCAGGTTGCACGATTCCGGAAATTTTCGCGACCGAAGGCGAGGCCGGTTTCAGGGCGATAGAAACCGAGGTCGCGGCGCGTTTCGGGAAAGAATCGCGTTTAGTAATCGCTTGCGGCGGAGGAATTGTGACGCGCCCTGAAAATCTTCCCCTTTTGCGTCAAAACGGTCGGATTTACGAAATCGTCCGCGATTTAGAAAAATTACCCGTCGATAACCGTCCGTTATCGAAAAATTTAGACAATTTGCGAGCCATGGCGCGTTTACGCGCGCCGATGTATGAAGCCTTTAGGGATGTCAGAATCGACAATAACGGCGCGATTGAAGCGGCTCAAGAAAACATTTGGAGGGATTTCCGTGCGCATTCTGGTGATTAACGGTCCGAATTTAAATATGCTAGGCATCCGTGAGCCCGAGATTTACGGCTCGGCAACGCTTGCCGACTTGGAGCGTCAAATTAAAACCTATTGCGAAGCGCAAAAAATCGACGTTCGTTTTTACCAAAGTAACCACGAAGGCGACATCGTGGACGCCATCCAAGACGCTTACGGGAAAACGGACGGGATTGTGATTAATCCCGCGGCTTACACGCATACGAGCGTCGCGCTTTTAGACGCTCTTAAAGCGGTCGGGATTCCGACCGTTGAAGTGCATATTTCGGACCCCGATACGCGAGAAGCGTTTCGTCGCGTATCGTTCGTGCGCTTAGCTTGTGTAGCGACCGTTAAGGGTGAAGGTTTTGCGGGCTATATCAAAGCGATTGAAATCCTTCAAAAGCACGCCCAAAAAGCTTAAGTTGCGCCTAAAGAATGAAAAATCGCGCTAAAAGCATGCCGAGCGCGGCATTGATAAAGCCGATCGCGCAGATGGGAAGGTAGTGTTTGGGGGCAACGCCCGCGACCGTAAGAAGCCTTCCCACGTATTGAATCTGGGCGGCTAAGAGGTACATCCCCGGCAATAAGATAACGAGATGCTCGGGCGTTATCGTGTCGTTCATCAAAAGCGTCGCGGCAGCGCCGATTCCCGCCACAATCGAAAACCAACTTGCTAAAAGGACCGTCACGGCTTCGCCGGGTAACCCGAAAACCCCCATTAAGCCCGAAGCCGCATTGCCGATGACATCTAACGCCCCCGATTTTGCGAGCATTTGCATAAGAACGAATGCCAAAATCATGTTGGGGAGCATGTTGAGCATGACGAGCTTCAACCCGTCGATCATCCCGCCGATAGAAGCCGCGTAGGCGTTCGTATAGGTCTTCATTGGGCGTCCTCCTTTCTACAAAGCGAAAGGTAAAGCCGCATGAGATTGGCGCCCACGATTTTACAAATCAAAATAACAGCCAATGGCTTTAAAAAGGAGACGGGTAAAAAGGGAAAAAGCGCGATGCCGGTCGTGATGTAATTGACAACCGAGCCGCCTGACGAAAATTGAAATGTCGCGAAAATCGTCAATTCTTTTTCAGACAAACGCTTTTTGTCTTTTAAATCGTGAGTCATCGCGGCGCCCGCGTCGGTACTTTGTAAGCTCGCGATGAGCGCAAGGCCCGCCGCGCCCGGAATCCCGAGGCCGGGTCGAAGAAGCGGATTTAAAAGGCGGTCGGCTGCTAAAAGGGCGCCATAGTATTCGGCAACGGCAACAATCCCGAGCGCGAGCATGACGCCAGGCGCCAAAGATAAAACATACAAAAACGCGTGCCTAGCGCCCGTGCCGCCCACACCCACGAAGGTCGCTTCTCCTACGGTCCCGAAAGACCCCAAAAAGGTCGAGAAATCGAGAAAACCGTACCATTCGTCGATATGCGCAAACCACCCCGAAAAAATGCAGCACACTAAAAAAAGCGCGGGATATCCCGTCCACGGCACGGTAGGACGCGCTCTCGGCTCAGATTCTTTTGTGGTTTTCGGGGTTTTAAAAATCATTTTTTAGGTTTACGGGTTTTCGTTTTCGGCGCTCAATCGTTTGGCTAGCATTTTAAGCGCGACGCGGTCGAGTTTACCCGATTCGGTACGAGGAAGCTTCTGGGTTACGAAATGGCGCCGAGGGATTGAATATTTTGAAAGCGCCGCGCGACATACGGTTTCCCAATTTTCTGGTAACGGCCCTTCGCTCACAATCACGACCATTTCGCCTAAACGAGCGTCTTCAATTGCCGAAATCGCGATGGGCGGGTCAAATAGCCCCTCCAAAGCGCCTTCAATCGTTTCGGGACTCATTTTGATGCCGCCCGAATTAATGACGTTATCAAGGCGCCCGAGAATCGTAAATGAGCCGTCGGGGAAAATCTGAGCGATATCGTTTGTTTGAAGCGGCCCGTCCACAATGTCGGGCGCGTCGACGATAAGCGTCTTTCGGTCGCTTAACGACACCCTTACCCCTTCTAAGGGCTTAAAGCGGTCGCTCGCTTCAAGACCGTTTAAAGGGCAAAGCGCGACGTGCGAGAGAGTTTCCGTCATCCCGTAAGTCGACCAAACGGGGTTCGGAAAACGTTCAATCTCACGGCGCAATTCTTTTGAAATAAAAGAGCCGCCGATAATGAGTTTTCCGACCGATTTGAGTCTTTGAGCGCTAGTCGCGTCTTTAAGGGTCATAAAGACTTGCATCGGCGTCATCGCCGCGAAATTCACGCAAGCCGTTAAGTCTTTAAAGGGATTACTTGAAGGCGTGACGCTTACGACTTCTAAGCCGGATAGAAGGGCTCTTACCATCACCATTTTGGCGCCGATAAAGCGTAGCGGCATGCAAAGAAGCGCCGTTTGACCTTCGGAAAGCCCCAAAAAACGGCAGGTTTTCTTAGCCGATTG
>DNBE01000059.1 GCA_003543795.1 Sutterella sp. | reverse complement strand
GTAGCGCGCGAGGGCGGGTACGCCCATCGTGTTTTTATCTTGTAGGGAGACGTTTTCGAGAACTTCTAAAGACGGCCGCTCGCAGACTTCGCAAATCCGCGCTTTGATGCTTTCGGGATCAAGCCCGTTTTCGGTCAGGAGTTCTCTTGTTTGTCCCGCGCCCACGAAAAAATCGGGTAAAGCGAATTGCGTGACGGGTTTAACGATATGCATTTGCGCGAGTGCCTCGATAACGGCGCTTCCCGCGCCTCCTTCCAAAACGGAATCTTCGGCCGTAAAAAGATAATCGTGACTTAAAGCCGCTTCGCGAATCGTTTCGCGATCGACGGGCTTGATAAACCGCATGTCGTAGAGCGTGACATCGAGCGCTTCGCAAACTTCGCGCAAGTGTTCGACCATAAAGCCGAACGCGAACACGCAAGCGGTTTTCGTTTTCTTCGTGGTTTTTCGAATGCAAGCCGCGCGACCGAAGGTAACGGGAGTTACGTCTTCGGGGTAGGACTTGACGTTGGCGCTTGCTCTCGGGTAGCGCACGACGCTCGGCGCCTTCAAATTCAAACTTAAATCGAGCATCGCGACCGCGCTTTGCGCGTTCGCAGGCGCCATGATGACGACATTCGGAATCGAGCGCATGTAGGCTAAGTCGAAAACCCCTTGATGCGTCTCGCCGTCCGCGCCCACAATCCCCGCGCGATCGAAAGCGAAGGTTACGGGCAGATTTTGAATCGCGACGTCATGCAGGATTTGGTCATAGGCGCGTTGCGCGAAGGTCGAATAAAGGGCGACGACCGGGTGCATGCCCGCGGCGGCCAAGCCTGCCGCGAAAGTGACCGCGTGTTGTTCGGCAATCGCGACGTCGCGATAGCGATCGGGAAATTGTTTTTCGAAGGCGACAAGCCCGCTCCCCTCACGCATCGCGGGGGTAATAGCGTAAAGGCGGTCGTTTGCTTTCCCCGCGCGACAAATCCATTCGGAAAAAACGTCCGTATAGGTTAACTTCGCATCGCGCTTGATGACCCCCACTTCGGCATCGAAAGGCGCAACCCCGTGGTAGAGCGTCGGATCTTTTTCCGCTTTGTCGTAACCTTTACCTTTTTCGGTACAAATATGAAGTACGATAGGCCCTTCGACTTGGCTGATATTTTCTAAAAGCGCCACAAGCCCTTTGACGTCGTGGCCGTCGACGGGTCCGTAGTACTTGATATCAAACGCGGAAAATAGAGTCGAAGGCGGCGATACGAAATTAATCGTTCGCTGCTCCATGCTTTTAACGATGTGCTTGAGAGTCGGGATATTGGATAGTAAATTTTTCGATAGACTTCTCACCGCCGTATACGTTTTCCCCGAAACGAGGTGAGCTAAGTGCTGTCTGATCGCTCCCACAGATGGCGATATCGAGCAATCGTTATCGTTCAAAATGATGAGAAGCTTCATGCCCGACTTATAAGCGCCCGCGTGGTTTAAAGCTTCAAGCGCCATCCCGCCCGTCAAAGCCCCGTCGCCGATGACGGCGATATGCCAGGCGTCGCGACCGGCCAAAGCGTCCGCAACGGCCATTCCGAGCGCGGCCGAAATCGAGGTCGAAGAGTGTGCCGTCCCGAACGCGTCATACGAACTTTCAGCGCGCTTCGGAAAGCCCGATAAGCCGTGAAATTGTCTTAAGGTCTTAAATCTTGCCAAACGCCCCGTAAGCATCTTATGCGCGTAAGCCTGATGACCGACATCAAAAACGATTTTGTCTAGAGGAGCGTTAAAGACGTAATGGAGAGCCACAATCAGTTCGACGGCACCGAGCGAACTCGCTAAATGACCGCCCGTTTGGCTCACGCTCGCGATCATTTCGTCTCGAAGTGCTTTGCATAAAAGCGGGAGGTCTTCGACCGAAAGCGTTTTTAAATCTTTCGGGCTACGAATCGCGCTTAAGTCGAAAACTTTCTTAGCCATTTAATGCGTCCTATCCTTGACCGCTCGCGCGATTTCGAGAAACGCGGTCGTGCGAGGCTTACCGTCAAGCGCCGCGACGGCCGCGAGATAAGCGTCTTGCACCGCGCGCTTTGAAGCCTCAAGTCCCAATACCGTCACGAAAGTCGATTTCGCGTCCTGCGCGTCTTTACCCGCGGTTTTGCCGAGCGTCTGAGTGGTTTGGGTCGCGTCAAGCACATCGTCCGTGACTTGGAAAAGAAGCCCCAACGCGTCCCCGAAAGCGCCGTAAGCGGTAAGGTCTTCAATTGTCGGTTTGCGCTCTGCCGTCCATAAGCCTAATAAAACGGAAGCTTTGATGAGTGCGCCGGTTTTCATCGCGTGCATTTGGCGCAATTCCCGTTCGCCGACCGTCTGCCCGGTATAGAGCATATCGAGCGTTTGTCCGCCGCACATCCCTTCCTCGCCCGCGCCGAGGGCTAATAGAGAAACCATGTCGCTAGCAAAGGGTGAGCCCGAAGTGCTCAATAGCTCAAAGGCCTTGGCTTGAAGGGCGTCCCCTGCCACAAGCGCGACCGCTTCGCCGAACGCTTTGTGCGTCGTGGGTTTTCCGCGACGCAAATCGTCGTTATCCATCGCGGGTAAATCGTCGTGCACGAGAGAATAAGCGTGGATGCATTCGATTGCGATTGCCGCGCGGTCGGCAATTTCAAGGCGACCGCCTACCGCTTCCGCGCCCGCGTAAACGAGTAGCGCGCGTAACCTTTTTCCGTCGCCCAAAACCGCGTAGCGCATCGCTTGGGTCAAGCGTTCGGGCGCGGCGTCATGGATTTTCAGCGCCACGTCGGCTACCGCCCTAAAGCGCTCTAAGTAAGGTTCGGACCAAGTGGCAAACGTCATCGCGCGTATCGCCCTAATCGTCGGAAGCGAGTTCCTGATCGTCGACTCCGACAAGTCCCGCTTCGGTATCGAACTTTTTGATCGTTTCGCGCGCGGTTGCAAGGAGCGCCTTACATTTGGCGGATAGCGCGCGAGCGCGAGTAAAAGCCTTGACGCTTTCCTCAAGCGTTAAGGATTCTTCGTGCATCGTCGTGGCGAGCGCTTCGAGTTCCTCGAGCGCTTCTTCGAACGTCATCGCTTCGATATCGGCAGGTAAAGTCGATTGCGGCATGGTTCGTCTCTTTTTCGATCGGTTAAAAATAGATGTTTAATCTCGGACGTCAAAGCTTTGTCGCGAGTGTCTTCACGGGCTTGATTATACTGCTAAAAAGCCCCTGTTCTGAGGCTTGCGGTTTCCGTCTCGAAGACCCGAAAGGAGGGGTATTGACAAGGTTCCGAATCAGGCTTAACACCTAAAAAAAGCCTGACCGTAACAAATGCTTACTTTTGTTGATATTGATTTACTGACTTCGCGCGGATAAGCATTAAAGTTATCCTCAGTAAAGCGCATAAGTTCTTTCTAAGGGTAAAAGTTAAGGCCGAGGCTCATAGCCCGGCCTTCTTTTTTGTCCGTAAAAAAGGCTCCGGAAAGTAACCGGAGCCTTTTAACTTAGGGCTTAAAGCCTGATTGCGCTCATCAGAGGACGGAAACAATCAAGAAGCCGACAGGCACGGCAACGAGTGCGGCAATCGTACCGAAAATCTGGAACGGGTTGTCGTAGACGTACTTACCTTGAGTCGTCGTACCGGTGTGGTCAAAGCCCATAGCCGTAAAGGCGATGCCCGAAATCGGGAGACCGAACACGCCGTTGACGGCAGGGAACATCGCGACGAGCGTCATCGGGGACAGACCGAGGGCGAAGCCTAAGGGCATAACACCGCGAGTCGTACCGCCTTGAGAACTCATTAAAGCGGACATGATGTAAAGAACGATAGCGAACGTCCAGGGTTGAGACTGGGCGAGGGCGCCGAACGTATCCATCAAGAAGGGCTTGTTGGCGTTCACGAACGAGTCGGCAAGCCAAGTACAACCCATTAACAAAGCCACGCCGACGAGAGCGCCGCGAAGGATGCCGGAGTATTCGGCTTTCGCCAAATCGGGCTTAGAGGTCAAGCACATCAAACCGGCGGCAACCATCATCGTAAATTCGATGCAGGTGCTCATGCCCATGGGCTTCGTGCCGCCCGTCGGGGTACGCAAAGCCGGGAAGAAGCCGGCGCTCACGATATAGATGATGCCAATCGTAAAGATGATGAGCGAGAGCTTCGCACCGGGAGCGAGCTCGGTGGATTCGATAACTTTCGGAGCTTCGATAAGGCCGGCTTTCAGGCGAGCCTGATAGCCTTCGTCTTGATCGAGTTCTTTACCCCAGAAATAGAACACGGCCATAGCGGCAAGCGTACCGGCTAAGGACGCCGGGAACGTGACCATCAAAATCGTGCCGAGTTGAATATCGGCATGGCCGTAGGTCGAGAACAAACCTAACAAGGCGGCGGTAGCGGCCGAAATCGGGCACGCGGTAATAGCCGTCTGGCTGGCAACCGTAACGCCGACCAACGGACGTTCCGGACGGACACCGACGTTATAAGCGACTTCGTAGGTAACAGGCTGTAAGGCCAAGCAGACCAGACCCGTACCAGCAAAGCACGTCAGGGCAAACGAAACGAGCGGAGCGACGATGGAAACCTGATTGGGGTTGCTGCGAATGATCTTGGCGCCAAAGGAGATGAGGAGGTCGAGACCGCCGCACGCTTCCATAATGGCAGAGCACAAGCAAACGCAGATGATGATGAAGGCTACGTCTGTCGGCAAAGCGGTCGGCGTGACACCGAAACCGAATACCAACACGGCAAGACCTACGACCGGGATGACACCGATGGCCAAACCGCCGTAGCGAACGCCAAGCAAAATGCAGCCGATAACAATCAAGAATTGAATCAAGACTATCATATGCGATATTCAGAAGACATCCGATGCCGCCCCCGAAAGGAAACCATCACCGGTGCCTAACTGCTCCTAGTGGTTAATCGAATGGACGAATCCGTACAAAACGCACTCTGATAAGAGCGTCATACAGCTTCGAGAAAATTATTCAAATTTTTAACAATTGATTACAAGTTATATAAAGTTTTTTTAGATTGTTAATTGATTTCTTTTATCTAAAAAAGACGGCGTTTGCCTTATGTTTATTGGCAAAACTAGGAAAACAGACCTTCACGAAATCGCGTGTCTTACTATTTTTCGATTTGATAGAAGGTCGGAATCGGGAAGGGCGCCCTTTGCGCGACAGCGATTGTATAAATGCCCGACGGCGTCGATAGTTCCCACGCGTAACTAAAAAAGTCCGGGGCTTTCTCCCCTAATTTAATCGCGCATTCTTTTTCGCACCAAGCACGATAAAAAGATCGGGCTCGGGTTTCGGGGGACATGATGCCGAGATTTAATTGCGGCGCGACGCGCTCGCCTAGCGCCACGAAATCGCGAGGCTGTTGCTTTTCCGCGTCAACCGATACCGGACACCTCGCGACAGCAACCGCCATTAAAGTTCCCGAATGCGATAGGGATGTAAAAAAGGTGTCGGCTCCGACCGAAAGCGGCGCGTGAGGCGCGCGTTCAGGGAATGCATCGACGGGAATGCCCCCTAAAAATTCGTAAACGACGCGGTTATAAAGACTTCTCGAGAAAATATATTCCTCACGGCGTTTCGCCGTGATGTCGCGCTCCAAATACCGCTTTTGGCCTTCGGTTAAATCGTCCAAAAGGTCTTTGCCGCGGCAACCCGCGACATCACAATAAAAAAGGGCGCAGCCGCTCTCGGGAAAAATCAATGCGCGGCCTCCCAATTATCGGCAGAACCGATTTGCGCGACTAGCGGTACGGATAAAGTCGCGACGCCCGCCATGAGTTCGGGAACGGTTTTCACGATAATCTCAAGTTCGTTTTCGGGCACTTCAAGCACAAGTTCGTCATGGACCTGAAGAACGAGTCGGGTTTGAAGGCCGCGTTCTGCTAAAAAGCGACTTGTCGCGATCATCGCTCGTTTAATCAGGTCGGCCGCCGTCCCTTGCATCGGCGCGTTAATGGCTTGGCGCTCGGCACCTTGTCTCACGGGGACTTTAGAGCTCGCGATATCGGGTAGATAAAGACGCCTGCCGAAAGCCGTTTGCACGTAGCCTTTCGTGCGAGCGCTATCTCGCATCTCTTGCATATAGGCGTAGACCTTGGGATAGCGCTCGAAGTAGCGCTCGATATAGCGCTTGGCTTCAGAGGGCTCTATCCCTAAGTTTTGGCTTAACCCGTAGGCACTCATCCCGTAAATGAGACCGAAGTTAATCACTTTCGCCGCGCGACGTTGCGTCGCGGTCACGGCTTCGAGCGCGACACCGAACACTTCGGCCGCGGTCGCGCGGTGAATGTCCCGCCCTTCTTTAAAGGCCGAGATAAGCCCCTCGTCGCCCGAGAGATGCGCCATGATACGCAGTTCGATTTGGGAGTAGTCGGCTGAAACAATCTTGCGACCCTCTCCCGCGACGAAAGCTTCTCTGACGAGTCGCCCCTCTTCGGTTCGAATCGGGATATTTTGTAAATTGGGCTCTAACGAAGCCAACCGTCCCGTGACGGCCGTCACCTGACTAAAGCGGGTATGAATCCGACCCGTTGTCGGATTCACCATTTCGGGTAATTTATCCGTGTAGGTGCTTTTGAGTTTACTAAGCATGCGCCAATCAAGTAAAGCTCGCGCGATTGGATAATCTTCGGCAAGGGCGCTTAAGACTTCTTCAGAAGTGCTATAGCCGCCGGAAGCCGTCTTTTTGGTTTTAGGCGGTACCGCGAGCGAGAGGCGCGTAAAAAGGATTTCGGATAGCTGCTTCGGGCTTCCGATATTAAAGCGAGTTCCCGCTAACGTATAAATCCGCTCTTCGATGTCGGTGAGTTTCGCGCCGATTTCAGCCGATTGCCGTTTTAGAAAATCGACGTCCACATTTACCCCCGCGCGTTCCATTTCAAGTAAAACGACGGAGAGCGGTTTTTCGATTTCGTCATAAATACGCACAAAGGCGGCATCGGTCCCCTGTCGGTAAAAATCGGCGCAAATATCAATCGTTTGCGCGCGTTTAAGCATCGCTTTCGCGATTTCATCATCTCCCACGAAATCAGCCGTCACGGCAGACGCACCTTTACCGAGGATGTCCGTCTCATCTGGCGCGTCGCGTCCGATGCGAATGGCTAGCGCCGACAAATCGTGCTTTAAGTGGGCTTCGGCCACATAACTCATGAGCGCGACATCATCGATCGCGGGTAGGTTTATGCCGATATTTAAGAGACCGTGGCCGAGTTTTTTCGCTTCGAAGGCTCGTACGTGTGCCGCATTTAAAAAAGTCGATAACCGTTTGGCGGCGGCTTCTGGCATTGCCCCGCCCAAACGCGTAACGTAAACCGTGTCTCCCACACCGATCGCGAGAACCGAAATGCGTGTCGTAAAACCGTCCGTTGCGTCGGTTAAGGCATCAAGCGTGATGTCGGCACCCGCGACGAAAGCTACCGGGAGGGCCCCCAACGCGTCCCAGAAAACCGCGCGAGATAAAGCCGACGTTTTCTTTTCTTGTGATTTCGTTTCGGCAAAAAGGTCGACTTCGGGCGCTAAGGCGCTAGCAGAAGCCTCTTTCGCGCGAACGGCTTCGCGCTTGACGGTTCGCATCTGCCAGCGAGAAGAAAACGCGTCAAGCGCGGTCTCGTCGGGCGCGGCAAAGACAAGGCCCTCTACGCCTTCTCCTAACCAAGCGCTCGTGTCGACTTCACGACGGATAGTCACGAGGTCTTTAGCCGTTTCTAAGAAAGGAATCCCCGCGCGTAAGTTTTCTCCGATTTTGCCTGTGACGTCTGTCGCGTGCGCAACGAGGTTATCGAGCGTTTCGTATTCTTTAAGCCATTTCGCGGCCGTTTTCGGTCCGCATTTTTCAATACCCGGGACGTTATCGACGGCGTCACCCATAAGCGCGAGAAAATCGATCATCTGATCGGCTCTGACGCCGAATTTTTCGATAACACCCGCCTCATCCATAATCGAGCGCGTCATCGTGTTGACGATAAATGTCGACTCGTCGACCAACTGCGCCATATCTTTATCGCCCGTCGCGATAAAGACGGACCAATCTTTGGCGCGCGCGATTGTCGTAATGGTTCCGATGACGTCATCGGTTTCGATACCGGGAACTTCGAGCACGGGCCAGCCCAAAAGCGCCACGAGTTCGCGAACGGGACCTGCCTGCGCGCGTAAGTCGTCAGGCATCGGCGGGCGATTGGCTTTGTAAGCGGGATAAATTTCGTTTCGAAAGGTCGGCCCCTTCGCGTCAAAAATACAAGCGGCGTAGTCGGGCTTGACGAGATTTTTGAGCATCCCGAGCATGTTATAAAAGCCCTTTATCGCCCCCGTCGGCTCGCCTTGAGACGTTCTTAAATCGGGTAAGCCGTGATAGGCTCGATACAAAAAGTTGGTTCCGTCAACGAGAAGTAGTTTTGGCATGCGCGGGCTCGAAGGTAAAAATTTCAACGCGTTAATTGTACTAGGACTCAAGCGCCCGACCGTTTTATGCGACAAGAATCGGACTTAATTCATGCTAGAATTTTTAAAAATATCGAGCGTGGCTATCACGCGCGACGATGCTTTGCGTCGCTATCGAAGGGAACTCTTATGAAGAAAATTTTGACGATTTTGGCTTTGGCCGCTATCTCCCAAATGGCTTTCGCGGCCGATGACGCCGATTTGCAATCTTTAGCTCCGACGGCCGAAGACTACGCCAAAGCGCAAGCCGCTAAAAAAGACGCGAAACCCAAGCTCGACCCTCAGGATACGCAGATTACCGTTCGCCATAACCAAAACGGCGAAGTCGTCGAATATGTCGTCGTTCCCGCGACGACGGGCGTTCCCTATACGGTAAAACCGCAACAAGCGACGCAACCGAACTTGCCGGGTCACACCGATACGGTGAAGACCCCTTCGCTTTTGAAGTTAAATTTCTAAAGTCCGTCCTCTCGAACCCGTCAACCACCCTCGCCTGAAGGCGAAGGCTTGTGAAAGCCTTGGGTGACTAGCCTAAGTTTGCCGAAAGGCGAACTACGTTGGTTGAGAATACATAGGCACTGCAGGATGTACATCCTAGTCCTGCACTCTGCGGTCCGTGATTAAAAGCGCTTGAAGGGTAAGGCGCGGTGTTGCGGACACGTAAACCTCTTCCAACATTGGCGAAGGATGACTACCGGCCCGAAAGGGCTGTGAAAGCGGAACCCGCGTGGTATCCGCAAAGGAGAATAGTTTGAAGGTCTTTGTTTTGAGCATGCGCGGCAAGCCGCTCATGCCGACTTCTCCGCCAAGGGCGAGGAAACTGCTTAAGGCAGGCGAGGCACGGGTTGAGCGCCGTGAACCGTTCACCATTCGGATG
>DNBE01000024.1 GCA_003543795.1 Sutterella sp. | reverse complement strand
AAATTGCCGAAACTCATCTAAAAAACCAGTGAGTTAAAGAAATCCGCGGGCCAGCCCCGCGGATTTTTCTAAGTGTAATTCCCTAGATAATTTACCTTAATATCTAGTTACAATTACCTAGTCTTGCTTGAACTTCAAGCAGGTCTGCTTTGCGCGAGTTTTTAGCGCGCAAAGCCGTTGTAAATCCCTTAGGAGTTCAAATATGTCATTACTTTCCTGGCTTGCGGTCGTCGTCGTCATTTTGACGGTCGTCGCCTTAATCAAGCGTTGGGAAACTCGACTCGTGCTGATTACCGCGGGTCTTTTCCTATGTGTCGCGAGCTTAGCCCCGATGACGGGTCTTAACGCTTTCGCGAAATCCATGACCAATAATTCGCTCATCATGGCTATTTGCGGCTCGATGGGCTTTGCCTTTACGGCTAGCTACACGCAGTGCGACCGCTCTCTCGTGCATTATCTCGCGAGCCCGATTCGCGGTTTAGGTATCTTCCTTGTCCCGGTTTGCACGGCGATTACGTTCTTTGTCAATATCGCGATTCCGTCAGCCGCCGGATGCGCCGCGGCCGTCGGTTCGACCTTAATTCCCGTGATGCTTCGCGCCGGTATCAAACCCGCGATGGCAGCTGCCGCGGTTTTGGGCGGTACGATCGGTTCGTATCTCTCTCCGGGTACCTCGCATAACGCCATGGTCGCGAAGATGGCCAATATGGAAGTGATTGACTTTATCGGCACGCACACGCCGTATTCATTTATGTGCGGCGGGATTTTGGTCGTGGGTCTTTTAGTGGTCGCTATCGTTCTTCGTGACGGTCACGGTGACAAAGACGCAAAGGTCGATGAAAGCAAACTTCAAAAAACGGACGACTTCGTTCCGAGCCCCATCAAGGCCATCATTCCGTTAATCCCGATCGCGATTCTTGTAAGCGGCAACATTTGGATTCCCGCGATCAAGATGGGCGTAGCGCAAGCGATGTTAATCGGCGCGATCTGCGCGCTCGTCGTCTCTCGCACGTCTCCGCAAGAATTCACAAAGCAGTTCTTTGCCGGTATGGGTAAGGGCTATGCGGACGTCATGGGTATCATCATCGCAGCGGGCGTGTTTGCTGCAGGCTTACGCGCCTCGGGTTTAATCGATAGCTGCGTTGCGTTCTTGCGCGATTCAAACGAATTCGCTCGTTGGGGCGGTTCTCTCGGTCCCTGGATCATGGGTGTGATTACGGGTTCGGGTGACGCGGCGACGATTGCCTTTAACGAAGCCGTAACCCCGCACGCCGAAGCGTTCGGGATGAGCATCCACGGCCTCGGCGGCTTAGCGTTCTTAACGGGTGCCCTCGGGCGCACGATGTCGCCTTTAGCCGGTGTCACGATTCTCGTTTCGGGTATCGCGATGGTCAGTCCGCTTGAAGTCATCAAACGTACCGCCGTTCCGTGCTTTATCGCGGTGGTGGCTTGCGCGATTTTGATGGTCTGACGGCAAGTCGATACGCGTCTTACTCTCAAGAAACATTTCCTAGGGTAAGACTAGGCTAGAAAACCCCGTTCGGACGAAACGCGTCTTGAACGGGGTTTGATTTAAAGGAACCATAAAGTCATTGGTTTTTAACACATTTTTCTTTTAAGGACATCGTTTGAGCATGCAATTAAAAGATTTAGCGCCCGTTGACCCCAAAGTCGTTGCCGTGATGCAAAAGCTCACGGCAAACGAGGTTGTTCAAGCCGCTATGGCGGATATTTTGGCTGACGAAAAACTCACCCTTTCCGACCAAATCGCGATTACCGAAGTCGAAGCGCCGCCTTTTCATGAAGAGCTCAGAGGCCAAGACCTCGTTCGTCGCTTCAAAGCATTGGGAATCACGGATATTACGGTCGACGAAGTCGGTAACGTCATCGCGAAGCGCCCCGGCTTGGGATCTGGTCCCGTCCTCGTTTTGGGTGCGCACCAAGATACGGTTTTTCCGGCAGGCACCGACATTCATGTCACAACGGACGAAAAGGGCGTTTTACACGCTCCCGGCATTAGTGACGACGCGCGCGGCTTAGCGGTTATTTTGCAAGTCTTGCGCACGATGCAAAAGCTTGACATTCAGACGGTGGGCGATATCTATTTCGTTTGCACCGTGGGTGAAGAGGGTAACGGCGACTTGCGCGGCTCCAAGCACCTCTTTTTAAAGTCGGGCCTTCCGATTGACGGCTTTATTTCGGTTGACGGCGTTGACGTCGGTCGCATTCTTTACGCCGCCACGGGTTCAAAGCGCTATCGCGTGCATTTTGACGGGCCGGGCGGCCATTCTTGGAAAAAGTTCGGCGTCCCGTCCGCGATCCACGCCATGGGTCGCGCAATCGCGAAAATCGCAGATCTCACACCGCCTCAGTCCGCGCGTTCGACCTTTACCTGCGGGACGATCGCGGGCGGCACGACGGTTAATTCCATTGCCGCGCATTGCGAAATGGAGCTTGATATGAGAAGTGCGGGCGCCAAAGAGCTCGACGAACTCGAAGCGATGGTGCTCCCGATTTTTGAGGCCGCCTGTAAAGAAGAAAACGCGCGCTGGAAGGCCGAAGGCGACGATTGCGTTCGCGTTCGCTTAGAAGGCATCGGGCATCGCCCCGGCGGCCAACAAGCGCATTCGATCAGCGTCCTTCAAGCGGCTCGCGCTGCGCAAACGGCTTGCGGTATCGAATTGACGAATTACGGGATGGCTTCCTGCGACCATAACGTTGCCGTCAATGTCGGGATCCCCGCGACCGTTTTGGGCGGAGGCGGCGCCGAAGGCAATAACCATAACGTTCGCGAATGGTATGACCCCAAAGACGGATATTTAGGCGTGCAACTTGCCTTCATGACGTCTTTAATCCTCGTGGGCCTTAAAGGCGTCACCGACCCGGTTTTAGAAAAACGGTAGTTGCATTTTTGCGACAAAAATCAACGAGCCCGGCTTCTCGGTCGGGCTCGTTTTTTAACTTCTAAGTTCGGTAATTTAATGGGGGGGGGTAAGCAAAACGCGCGGCAATTAAATTCATTTGAAATTGGTAGCATTTGTCAGTCGAAAATAGGAACAAAACGAGAATAACTTCTTGAAAAATCAAAGAAAAATGAAATTTACCTAAAAATTTGTCAAATTTGGTAATTTTGCACCCCCTTTATGGCCTCACTTACGGGACCCTTTCGATTGACTTCAAAAATCGAAAAAAGTCGATTTACATTTTGAAAGGAAAGATTCTTTTTCAATCGAAAAAAGCTAGGTTAACCACAAGATATAGCCTTAGTTTTACGGTAAAAGAGGTAAAATAAACTAGTTAAATTGGCACTATTTTTTGCACCATGAAAACTCACTCTTTACGGCTTTTGACAAAGACCTCTTTTTCCGTGACTTGTCTACTTTGCGCGACGGGCGCTTTTGCCGCCCCCTCGATGCCAGCAGACGTCCTCGGTAATTTTGAGCCGGGTACGCAGTTAAACCGTACGCAAGAGATGTTCGATCGCCAAAAAACGATTGAACAAATCGAGAAAAACGCGCATAAAGACCTTAGAACGAAAAAGCCTGCTGCGAACGCTCATCCCGCGCGCTCGGTCCCCGAAGTGAGTTTTCTTCTAAAAGGCCTTGAGTTAGACGCTTCCGAAGTCTTAACCAAGGAAGAATTAAACCGAATCACGAACGCTTACATTCACCGCAAGGTGCGCTTAGTCGAACTCTACGAGTTGGTCGACAAAATTAACGACCTTTATAGCGAAAAAGGGTTCGTGACCTGCCGCGCGATTTTGCCGCCGCAACGCATCCATAACGGGATTGTGAAGGTGCGCCTAATCGAAGGGAAAACGGGCAAAGTTCATATCTCGAATAACCCCCACACAAATGACGGCTATATTCGCAATCGTTTAAGTCTTGACGAGGGGGCAATCGTGAACATTTCTCGCTTAAACGAAGATATCACGCGCTTTAACGGCACAAATGACGTTCAGCTTCAAGTCGCCTTAAAAGCGGGCGAAGCGGTCGGAACGACCGACTACGAAATTGTCGCAATCGAGCCCCCGAAAAACCAAGATTTCAGAATCTATGCCGATACGAACGGCTACGAAAATAATAGCCGCTACCGCTACGGGCTGATGTATACGAACCGGTCGGTTACCGGTCGCCGCGACGTGCTGACCTTTTCTTACTTAAGAAGCCGCGGTAGCGACATTTTGGGCTTTGCTTATAGTGCGCCGATCGCGTCATCTGCCACCCGCGCGGAAATTTCGGCAGGCTATAACTCAAATAAAGTCGTCAACGGCTACATGGAACCTTTGGGCGTAAAAGGTAAGGCCTATAACGTCGGGATGGCGTTACGCCACCCGCTCGTTATCCAAGAAGATTTCCGAGCCGAACTTTCGGTCGAATACATGCATCAGGAATCGCAAACGGACTTATTTGTGAAAACGAGCGACAAAGTCCGTTGGGTCGACGGTAAAACCGATAAGTTTACGTTCTCGGGCGCCTTTACCCACTACG
>DNBE01000054.1 GCA_003543795.1 Sutterella sp. | reverse complement strand
GTGCAATGGGCGATGGGTGAGGGACGCGCTTCCGACCTTCGCGCCAAACAAATGGGTGAACTCGTGTTCGCGGGGAGCGCGGCGCGTAAGCCCTCTTCTCGCGCGATGGTCGAACTCATTTTCGATAACGCAGATAAAACGCTTGCCGGCCCCTGGGGCGCTTTTTCCGAAATTTCCGTACGACGCGTCTTAACGCGAGATAACTTAAGCGCCTACTTCATTAACGGCCATCAGGTGCGCGCGACCGACGTTCGAGACCTCTTTATGGGAACGGGTTTAGGCGCCAATTCCTACGCGATTGTAAGCCAAGGCCGTATTGAGGATTTCGCGAACGCTTCGCCCGAAACGCGGCGCGAATATTTGGAAGAATCGGCCGGCGTTTCGAAATATAAAAAGCGCCGTCACGAAGCCGAGCTTCGCTTGGAAGACACTCGCGAAAACTTGGAGCGCGCTAAAGACATTCAAGTTACGCGTACCGAAGCGCTCGAAAAATTAAAAGCCCAAGCGGCTGTTGCCGCGCGCTATGACGAAATCGAAAAAGAACGCACGAAAACCGAAACGCTTTACTTTTTCGCGCAGGCCGAAGCCGCGCGAAACGAAATGAACGCGATGGACGCAAGAGCGGCGAAACGGCGCTTAGAGATGGACGAAATTAACGCCAAAATCCAAGCGCTTGAAGTCGAAAAAGCGGATGTCACAAAGCGGTTAGCAGAAGCCAATACCGCGCTTCTTGCGAAAACCGAGGATCTCGCCGCAATCGAGCGAGAAATCGCGGGGCTTGAAGCGAAAGCGCGCGAAGCGATTACGAAAAAGACGCTTCTCGAAGCCCAAAAGAAAAACGTTTCAACGTACTTAGAAAAAACCACGGAAGAATTAAGAAGCTTCGAAGCGAAAAAAGCGCTTTTAATCGACGAAATCGAACTTCTTACGACCGAAATTCAAAATCTCAAAGCGTCTGAAAAGGAAGCTGAAGAACAGCTTTCAGCCGCAAAATTGGAAGCTGACAATCGTTCTCGCGAATTTCAAAAGCTAACGATTACGCTAAAAGCGCTCGAAAAAGAAGCGGCCGACCTTTCAACCAAAATTGCGTTAACCGTTCGCCAAAAAGATGCGGCCGAACGAGATGCAGCCGATTTAGCGAACCAACTCAAAAAAAATACAGCGCCCGACTTTAAACGGTTGGCCGCGCTAAAAGACGCTTCCGAAAAAGCGATCGCCGCCCAAAAACGCGCACAAGAAAATCTCACGGATGTTGAAACCAAACTCAATGAAGCGCGAAACGCGTTGGACGAAAAATCGCAAGCTTTTGCCTCCGTTCGCGAAACATACGCCGGAATCACGTCAAGCTTAAAGATGATTGAAGACCTCGAGCGGCAAAGCCTGGCTTCGGGAAAACTTTCTTCTTGGTTAGATAAAAACGGCTTAACCGATTTAAAGCGGTTTTTTGAAGAGATCGAAGTCCCGCCCGAATGGGGAACGGCGCTAGAAGCCGTCCTTCGCGAAAAAGCGCAAGCGATTGCGGTTTCTCGCCTTGAGTCGGCTTCGGGCTTTGAAGCGTTGCCGCCGCCCGCAAGACTTACGTTTTACGTGAGCGAAAAGACTTCTGCTACCGCGCCCGAAGGGTCGCTTTTAAATCTCGTCCAAGGCCAAGCGAGAACGGAAAGCGTGCTCGCGCATTGGTTGGCTGGTGTCTTTGTCGCCGAAGATATCGCGAGCGCCCGAGCGCTTTTAAAGACGTTACCCGAAGGCTCTCTTGTCGTCACCAAAGCTGGTCACTTGTTAGAAAAGGATGCCGTAACATTTTGGTCGACTTCGCAAGAAACGGGAAACTTGAAGCGTCGCGCGCAGATCAAAGCCTTACGCGAAAAAGAAAAGGCGACGGCAGACGAAATGAAAGCCGCGCGCGAAGCGCTTGATGCGGCGCAGAGAGCTAAAAACCAAGAAGAAGGAAAGCTTTTTGAGGCAAAGAGGGCGCTCACGCAGTATGAAAGCGAAGCACAGCGCTTGACGCGAGAAGTCACGCAACTTGAAGCCGATATCCGGATCTACGAAACACGCAAAGGCGACATCGAAAAGCGTCTAGCTGACGCGCGGGAACGCGCGACAAGCGCGCAAACGGCGCTTGCGGCGCTAGAAAAAACGTTTGACGCGGCAGACGCCAAAGTGCTTGCCGCTCAAGAAAAGGTAAGCGACGCGGAAGGCGCGTTTGAGAAATCTCGCCAAGCCTTAACGCACGCGGAGCGCCACGTCGAAAGCGTGCGATTCGCGATTCGAGAAAAAGAAAATCGCTTAAACGTCGCTCGGGAAAGAAGCGCTGAAGCAGACAGAAGTCGCGAGATGTCGCTCGTGCGAATCGGGGACTTTCAAAATCAATTACAAACGATAAACGACGCCCTTGCCGCCGTCACCCAAGAAGATACGGCGCAAGAAACCGAAGCGTTAACGAAAAAGCGGAACGTGGCCCTCATCGCTAAAGAAGCGGCCGCGCAAGGCGTCACCGACATCCAAAACGCCGCGCAAACGCAAACCGAACAAACGAAAGCGTTAGCTTCTCAAAAAGAAGCCGCGCAAAACGCGCTCGCGACGATTGTGGCTGATCGCCAACGCTTCGAGATCGATTTCGCGACGGCGACTTCGCGCCTGCCTGAATCCGCCGATTTAACGGCGCTTCGCGAAACGTTTGAATCCGAACGCCCGAAATTAACGAGCCTTAAAGCGCGCGTCGAGGCTTTAAGCCGAGAAGCGGCGTCATTGGGTGCCGTGAACCACGCGGCTCTTGAGGAATTGACGACTCAAAAAGCGCTCGTTGAAAACGTGAACGCTCAGATCGCGGATTTAGAAAAAGCGCTCGAGACGATTACGTCCGCGATTACTAAGATTGACGCGCAAACGCGAGCGGTGCTGCGTCAAACCTTTGATCGCGTCAATACCGCGTTCGGGACGCTTTTTGCCGAACTCTTTAAGGGCGGCGAAGCGTACTTAAAATTTACGGACGATGATGTTTTGTCCGCGGGTGTCGAGATGTTCGCAAGTCCCCCCGGCAAACGCCTTAAAAGCATCATGCAGCTTTCGGGCGGGGAGTTGACGCTTACCGCGACCGCGCTCGTTTTTGCGTTTTTTACGCTCAATCCGGCGCCATTTTGCTTACTTGACGAAGCGGACGCGCCGCTTGATGAAGCCAATCAGGAACGATTGGCGGGTCTTATCGAGAAGATGAGCGCCAATACGCAATTTATGATGATTACGCACCATCGTGTCAGTATGAGCCACATGGCTCAATTAATCGGTGTTACGATGCGAGAAGCAGGCGTGAGTCGTGTCGTGAGCGTCGACATCGCTCAAGCCGACGGTTTTGTTGAAAAAGGGGCCTCATAATGGACGAGTATCTTTGGGTATTTATCGTTATCGCGTGTTTGGCGATATTCGGTCTGATTGTTGTTTTCGGTCGAAAGCCTAAGGAAGCAAAACCTGCCTTTACGCTTTCAACGGACGATAACCCTTACGAAAAAGAACCCGAAAAAAGAGAAGTCGCGCCTGAGGCCGCTACCGATGCCGAACTCGATTTCGATATGGCAAACGAAGTCAAAGAAGTCGACGAAACCGAGCCCTTAGAGCTCCCCGGCCTCGAAGTCCCGCCCGTGAACCCCGTTTTCTCAAGCGCTGCGTACTTACCCTTTGATAAGCCGATCGCGGGAGAATTTTTAAAGTCGGTTGCCTCGCACTTAGCCGATACGATTCCCGCGCCGTTAACGTTTTATGCCAAAGACACAAAAGAAAACCTTTGGTTTGCGCCCAAAGAAGGCGCGACTTACAGCGCGTTTGCGGCTGTGATTGCCTTAGCGGGGAAATCGTTTGTTTTGGACGAAATCGCGGCCTCTCGCTTTATCGCGGAACTTACGCAAGTCGCGATTCGCTTTGAGACCGAAGCCGAAATCGAAGACGCGACCGCGATGGTTTCGCGCGCGAGGTTTTTAAAAGCCGCGATTGAAGCCTTTGACGTCGAAATCGCGATTGCCCTGCAAAGCCCGGCAATCGTGCCCCTTCGCGACTATCTCGATGCCGCGAAAGCCGCGGGCTTTACGCATAAAACGGGCGGCGTTTGCGTTTACGCGCCCGCTAAGGGCGCCTATCCCTATATCAAGGTTACGCGTGACGATGAGTCGCTGGGTTCAATCATGATGACGCTTGACGCTCCGTGCGCCAAAGTCGAAAGCGCGCCTTTGACGACGCTTTTTACGCTCGCAAACGACTTAGCCTCGCGCTTAAAGCTCACGATTACGGATGGCGCTTCAAACGAAATCACACTATCGAGTATCCACGATATGAGTCATCAGGTCGAAGCCTTTTATGCCGAAATGCAAAAAGCGGGTTTGGTGCCGGGTAGTGTCGAAGTGATTCGCCTTTTTGAACGCTAAAAAGTAATGCAAGACCTTACTTTCGATTTATTCGATGCGCCGGATTTAAAAGCCGAAGCGCAGGCGCTTCGCGAAAAACTCGAGCGCTGGAACTACGAGTACTACGTGCTTGACGCTCCATCGGTTCCCGATAGCGAATATGACAAAGCGTTTACGCGCTTATCCGAAATCGAGGCTTTGCACCCCGAACTTAAAACACCCGATTCGCCTACGCAACGT
>DNBE01000013.1 GCA_003543795.1 Sutterella sp. | reverse complement strand
CCTTTCTTTAAGGCGTATCGCGTACGTAAAGGGGGCAATTCGTTATCTTGAAGTAGGTACTTTGCTTCATTTCGCGCGAAATTAAAATTGTTTCCATAAAACGCTTTCACTATGATGACTAACGCGTTTTCCCGTTTTAGGAATTGCGCAAGTTCGTTAATTAATTGTTTTCTTTTTTTATAAAAAGGACTTTCAATGTTTAAAAAATTAATTCCATATACCATGCTGGTCACGGTGGGATTTGCCGGATCAGCTTTAGCTGCCGGTCAGAACTTCGTTACCATCGGTACAGGCGGAATCACCGGCGTTTACTATCCTACGGGCGGAGCTATCGCTAAGGTCGTAAACGAGAAGCAGAAAGTCCACAACGTTCGCGCCTCTGTCGAATCGACGGGCGGTTCCAAATTCAACATCAACGCCATTTCCTCGGGCGACTTGGATTTCGGTGTGGCGCAAGCCGACACCCAATACCAAGCCTATAACGGTAAAGGTCCCTGGGAAGGCAAGGCCGTTAAGAAACTTCGCGCCGTGTTCTCTTTGGCTAGCGAAGCGGTCACGTTCGTTGCCGCCGAAGATTCGGGCATCAAGACCGTTCGTGACGTCAAGGGCCACATCATCAATTTGGGCGACGCGGGTTCGGGCAACCGCTTAAACGCGATGGATATCTTTAAAGCCGTCGGTATCAAACCGGGTAAAGACTTTAAAGACGAGAAGATTAAACCGGCCGACGCGCCGCATCTTTTGCAAGACGGACGCTTGGACGGCTTTTTCTACACCGTCGGTCATCCGAACGGCAACATCAAGGAAGCGACCGCGGGTAAGCGCAAAGTGCGTATCGTGGCCATTTCCGAAAAAGATTTGAAGCCGTTATTGCGCGGGGCTCCCTACTACGCGATGACGACCATCGATATGAGCCAGTATCCGGACGCCGTCAATGCCAAGGAAGGCAATGTCAAGACCCTCGGTATGCTCGCGACTTTCGTCACAAGCGCCGACGTTCCGGATTCCGTGGTTTACACCATTACCAAAGAAGTGATGGAAAACCTCGATACCCTCAAAGGGTTGCACCCGGCTTTGGCGGGGTTGACCCAAAAGGGCATGCTTGAAGGTCTCACGGCCCCGATTCATCCGGGTGCCTTGAAGTACTACAAGGAAAAAGGCCTCATTAAGTAATTGCGCTAAACTTTTTGCGCAAAGACTTGTTTGACAAACCCTCCCGGGTAGACGGTGAATGCACCAGCTACCGAGGGAGGGTTTAATTTTTTACAATTACATTTTTATTTTTGAAGTAAAAGACGACTATGACCGAAGACGATAAAAAAAAGGTACCGACGATAGACGCGCCGATCGATAGCGCTCCTGAAGACAAAATCGGCGAGTACCAGCATCAGGTCGTCAACGACGAAAAAGGGATCGAAGGCGATAAGACCGGGATTACGGCCCGCGTGACCTTTATCGTGAGCTTTATGTGGGCGATCTTTCAGATGTCGACCGCTAGTTGGCTTTTACTCGATAGCCTTTTCGTGAAGGCCATCCACTTGGCTTTCGCGATGGCGCTCATCTTTTTAAACCTGCCCGCGCTCAAAACCAAAAAAGAAGTCCAACAAAGTTACGAAGACGATGAGGCAATTAGCAAGATTCCGTTTTTAAATAACCTTATCGGCCGTTGGGACTTGCGTATCCTGCTCGCGATGAGTCGCGTGACGGTGCTTGATTGGATATTCGGGATTTGCGCGGTAGCTGCCGCGCTTTACATCATGGTCGACTACGAAGGCATTGCCGATCGTCAAGGCTTACCCTTAGGGCGCGACTTGATCGCGGGGGTCGCCCTTATCGCGCTTATGATGGAAGCCACACGCCGCGTGTCGGGGCCGGCTTTGCCTTGCATCTGCGGGCTCTTTATGGCCTACGTCTTTTTAGGTCCCTATCTCCCCGACGCGATGGCTTTTAAGGGCGCGACCCTTTCGAGATTTGTGAGCCAAATCACGATGGATACGCAAGGCGTCTACGGCGTACCGCTACACGTCTCGGCAACGGTTGTCTTTTTGTTCGTGCTATTCGGGACGATGCTCGATCGCGCGGGAGGAGGCGCCTTCTTTACGCGCTTGGCGGTCTCTGGCCTCGGGCGCTATCGGGGCGGCGCAGCCAAAGCCGCGGTCGTGAGTTCGGCCTTATCCGGCACCGTTTCGGGGTCTTCCATTGCGAACGTTGTGACAACGGGTACCTTTACGATTCCTTTGATGAAGCGCTTGGGGTACCCCGCGACCAAAGCGGCCGCAATTGAGGTCGCAAGCTCCGTAAACGGCCAATTAACGCCTCCTGTGATGGGCGCTGCCGCCTTCATTATCGCGGAGTATGTGAACGTCCCTTATATTGAGGTTGCCAAAGCGGCTGCTGTGCCCGCCTTTGCGTCCTATGTCGCGCTCGTTTGGATTACGCATATCGAAGCTTGTAAGTTGGGTCTTAAAGGCTTACCTAAAAACGAGTTGCCGCTATTTTGGCGCGAGTTACGTAACGGCGCGCATTATCTTCTGCCGCTTTTGATGCTCATCTACGAGCTCGTCTTTTTACAACATTCGGCAGAACTTTCCGTTTTCCGAGCGATTTGCGTTTTGGCGCTTATCATGGTCGCGCAACCCATGGTTGCGGCGCGCTTAGCGGGATCTCCCTTGTGGCCCGCATTCATAACGGGTATTAAGCAAACGTGCGCCGCGATGGCGGCGGGTGCCAACAACATGGCGGGCGTCGCGATCGCGACGGCAAGTGCGGGCGTCATCGTTGGGTGCGTGTCGCTAGGCCTCGGGCAACAAATCGCGGGCTTTGTCGAAGCGCTCTCAATGGGGAATATCTTCCTACTCATTATCGTCATCGGGTGCGCCTCGATTATGCTCGGCATGGGGCTTCCCACGACCGCAAACTACATCATTATGGCTTCTTTGACCGCTCCGGTTCTTGTGAATCTCGCGACGGGCCTTGAACTTCACGGCGCGCAAATCGCGATTACACTTATCGGTGCGCACCTCTTTTGCTTATATTTCGGGGTGTTGG
>DNBE01000087.1 GCA_003543795.1 Sutterella sp. | reverse complement strand
CCGTAAGCCGCGCGCACTTCGCTAAAGCGATCGGTGCGCTTAAAGTCGTTCGGATAGGCTGTCGTCGATTCGCGCCATTTGAGAACCTTCGCGCGACGCTCGGCGATGATATGGTTTTCGTCTTCGACTTCGATGACTTTCTTTTGTTCTTCGCTCATTTTTTTATTCAAACCTCATTTGTAAATGTGGGTAGACAAAGCGCGTCAGACGCCTTGCTTTAAACTGGCTTCGATAAAACTATCTAAATCGCCGTCGAGCACGGCGCCCGTATTGCCCGTCTCGACATTCGTACGTAAATCTTTGACTCGAGATTGATCGAGCACGTAGGAGCGAATCTGATGCCCCCAACCGATATCGCTTTTCGCGTCTTCGGTTTCTTGAGCCGCTTCGCGCCGTTTTCTGAGTTCAAGTTCGTAGAGCTTAGCCTTTAATTGTTGCATGGCGTGCTCTTTATTTTGGTGCTGGCTTCTTTCGTTTTGACAAGTCGTCACAATGCCCGTCGGAATGTGCGTGATACGTACCGCCGATTCGGTTTTTTGCACGTGTTGGCCGCCCGCGCCCGAAGACCGATAAACGTCGATTCGTAAGTCCGCGGGATTGACTTCGATTTCAATCGAGTCGTCGACTTCGGGGTAAACGTAGACGCTTGCAAAAGACGTGTGGCGTCTCGCGTTTGCGTCAAAAGGACTTTTTCTTACCAAACGATGAATCCCCGTTTCCGTTCGAAGCATCCCGTAGGCATATGGCCCCGTTAAATAAATCGTGCAACCTTTAATCCCAGCAACATCGCCGGGTGTCTCTTCTTGAAGTTCGACTTTAAATTCTTTTCTTTCGCCGTAGCGCAAATACATGCGCTCGAGCATACTCGCCCAGTCTTGCGCTTCGGTGCCGCCCGCGCCCGCTTGAATTTCTAGGTAACAATTGTTGGCATCAAGGGGCTGATTAAACATGCGCTGAAATTCGAGCTTTTCAACCGAATGACGAATGGCGTCCACATCGCTCTCAACGGCTTCAAGCGTCTCGTCATCGTTTTCAAATTGGGAGAGTTCAAAAAGTTCTCGAGCGTCGCTTAACGCGACTTCGAGATTGCGAAATAGGCCGACGGTGTCGTCTAAAAGTTTTTTCTCACGCGTGACTTTTTGCGCGTGTTCGGGGTCATTCCAAAGCTCGGGATTCTCGACTTCGCGAGCGAGTTCTTCCAGACGTCTCGCTTTATGCTCGACGTCAAAGATACCCCCTGAGCTCGGTTAACCGGCTCAGCAGATCGTCGATTCCCGAATCGATGCGGTTAATGCGTTCTGCTTCCATGGACAAAATATTTTGAAAAGCCAAATTGGTGAATTATAAAGAGAATCCTTTGATTTAACCACAAGAAAATGGTTGACCCGAAAGAAAGAAATTTCTGAATTTAAAGCGTCGATCATTACAATTTTTGAGCATTCATTTACCTTCTCTTTTTTAGCCATGCATCACCCGACCCGAAAGCTGCTCGTAGCGGCCATCGCCGCCCTTTTTCCGATTGAAGTTTTAGCGCTTGATATCACTTCCGACGACCTTGACCCGTACGACTTTTATCTCGAAATCACGGAAGGATCTTTTATCCCCGACCTCGACTTAAATTACACGGGAACGGATGCCGTCTACCCCACCATGGTTTTCGCGGACCTCATCTCCGAACTCCTGGATTCGGATACCACGATTTCGATTACAGCAACGGGCGGTCCCGGGTTAATCGCGGTTGAAGCCGACTCAAGCACGCTTTCGGGTTATGCTTTTAATTTGTCCGTTTCGCATGCCGACGCGACCTCCGACACCCACGGGCTTTATCTTTACGATTCGGACATCACCGACCTCACTAGTTTAAATATCGATTTAGTCGCCTCTTCATCGGTTTCGAGCGCCCTCGCGATTACTTACGGCGCCGATACCGTTTTGAATTTCCCCGTGAGCATTTCGGCTAAAAACCAAAACGGTGATTTGGCAAACGCCATCTATCTTTACGATACGAACTTGACCTTTAACGGCACGACTTCGATTGTCGGGAACATCTCGGGCGGCGCGGATTCTTCGGTGACCTTAAATCTCTCTGAAGGCAGCAGTTTTACGGGCGACATTGAAAATTTGTTACCCGCAAGCGTCACCCTTCAAAGCGGCGCGACCTGGCAACCGATTACGGCCGACTATTTAACGAGCGCTAGTCGCGCATTTAGCTTTACTTGGGGCGAGGGCGGCGTGCTTGACCTCACCGACATCAACCGCGCGTTAACGATGACGGACGTCACCGTCGAAGACGGAGCACTCATGACCGTTGCCTTAACGGACAATACGCCTTCGGGCCCTCTTTTAACCGTAACGGCCGTGCCTGACGACGGGTCTTCGGCTCGGATTTACGTGGATGTCACTGACGATAGAAGCGCTTTTAGCGAAGTGATTCTCTTTGAAAATACGCAAGGGTACGCGATTACACTTGAAGGCATCACGCAATCGGTCGAAGACGATTTCTTTACCTATGACAAAACGCCCGTCATCGGACGTCCTTCGGGCGGCGAAGAAGGCTACGCGTTAACGGGCTTTAACGTCGTCAAAACAGGCATGACGCCCTTAACGAGCGACATCTCGTCAATTGCGCTTTCTTCAGGCTACTTGCACGAAAAGCATTTCATGCGCCATTTCTCGCTTTTATCCGATATCGCTCGCGTCGATTTGGGACAGGCAGCAACCGTTGCCGCGA
>DNBE01000102.1 GCA_003543795.1 Sutterella sp. | reverse complement strand
ACATTTCGCCCATAATCCGTACTTTCTGATCGTTTTTTAACAGATTTAAAAGACCCTTTTTGGCAGTTCAAAAAGCGTTTTTTTAAGACAAAAGGAACGCGTCTACATTTCCCAAACCGAATGGGCGATGACGGTTTCCGACAAGTAAGTTCTCTTGGGCGTTAAACAAATCAAAGCGCCGGTTCCGACGGCAAGGTTCAAGTTTTCGAGCTCTTTAAAATGCCGAATCATCGAGCCTTGGGGATTTGGCGTCATCGTGATTTCGACGGGGTGCCAGAAGCCGTCCGCGTGAATCAATAAATCGATTTCCGTTTGTTTTTTTGCGTCTCGGTAGAAAAAAAGCCGAGGCTCTTCACCGTTATGGCGCCAGCTTTTTAAAATTTCCGTGACAACGAACGTCTCGAAAAACGCGCCCGCGATTGTATCGGATTGCAATTGGGTCGCGCTCGTAAATCCCGCTAACCAGGCGGCTAACCCTGTATCAGTCATGTAGAGCTTCGGAGACTTCACCAAAGACGCGCTCTTATTGGAACTAAAAGGCATCAATAAGTAGATTAAGCCGCTTGCCTGAGCGATACTGAGCCAATTTCTGACGGTGGGCTCAGATACGCCCGCTAAGCGCGCAAGCTGATTAATTCTGAGTTCTTGTCCGGTGCGAAGAGCAATCGCCTGAAGAAACCGACGATAGGCGTTTAAGTTCGTCACTGTGACGATTTCTCGCAAATCGCGCTCTAAAAAGGTCGAAACGAAAGCTTCGAAAAAGCGTTCGCGCTTTTGTTTTGACGCACCGACCAAAGTCGGCCAGGCCCCTTGAAAAATCGTCTCCCAAGTCTCTTTAGCTGTTTTAGCTTTGAGGGTGGCATTTCTATCGAAATCGGGTAAGTAAGGCGTTTGTGAAGTTCCCAAACCCTCTCGCTCGTAGATACTTAACGGCATTAACCGAACCTCAAATAACCGTCCCACAAGCGATTCTCCCACACCTTGCATGAGAGAAAAGCGCTGAGATCCGGAAATCCAGGCTTGTCCGTAAGCATCCGTCGCGTCAACTTCGGCCTTAAGTTGCGAAAAAAGCGAAGGCGCCTTTTGAATCTCATCGATAAAGACGGGCAAGGGATAGTCTTTGAAAAAAGCCTTTTGCGCGACTTCGGCCGTCTGTCGCGCCTTTTTGTCTTCAAGCGTGACGTAATGTCGATTCGGGCTTGCGAGATGCTTTAAAAGAGTGCGTTTACCGATACCGCGCAAGCCTGAGATCATGACAACCTTAAATTCGGAAGCAATCGTATCGAAAGCTTTCTCGATTGTTCTTGGTAAATATTTCATTTGAGAATTTTTAAAGTATTTGATTTATCAAGACTATTATATTTTAAACTTTCGGAATTTCCGAAAGTGAACTTTCGGATTTTTCCGAAGTTAAAAAGCTATCAATGATGCTCTTTTCGTTGGGTATAAATCGTCGCGAAGATACCTGCGGTTATCACAAATCCGATTCCGAAAATCGTCGCGATATCGAGCTTATCTCCGAAAAGCACGATCCCGATGATGGCAGAAAACGGAATAGCCGCAAAGCCTAAACAGGAACTCAAAAGTAGATTACCGTCGGTGTAGGCTTTGGTCGTGCAAAGTTGTCCTGCCGTTCCGCATAGACCCATGCCGAGAAGGGGAAGGGCAGTTTCAAAGCTAGGGATGTGCATCCCGGTATCTAAGAAAAAGGCACCGATTGGCGCAAGACAAACCGTCATAAGCGCGAAATAAAAAACGATGCGCCAGCTAGGCTCCTCATGTCGCCCCAAGTATTGCATCTGAAAATAAACCACGGTATCGACTGCTGCGGACGATAAACAAAGAAGCGCGACCCAGAGCATCCCTTCTTCAAAGGAAGGCTTAAGTACAAAGATGATGCCGATAAAACCCAAACCGATCGCCGCAATCGTCCCCCAAGGCGCGGGACGCTTGCGGGCCGCGGCTAAAACGATAAAAACGATTGCCATAAAAATGGGTGACGTGTAAATAAGCGTCATGTTGGTGGGTAGCGGCATGCGCCCCAAACTAAAAAACCATAAAAGCATCGAGATCGTGCCCAAAATACCGCGCACGAGATGGCCTCCCGCATAGGCCGTTTTAAGCGTTAGACGCCGAGCTTTGACGACACAAAGCATAAAGATAAACGTCGTGAGAGCGCGCCAGAAGACAAGCTCGAACGCGTTAAAGTCGCCGCTTGCGAGCTTTACGAAAACGGCCATGAGCGAAAAACTCGCGGCGGCGCCCACGGCCCAAAAAGAATATCGAATCATGAAAGGAGGAGGTTCGAAGTTTTACAAGGATTGTACAGCGCTCTTTTAATGGATTTCTAAGAAAAAACTCCGCTTACCCTGACTGGATAAGCGGAGTTTTGCGCTTTGAGGCCGCTTTAAGAAGCGGGCGTTTCGGGGCCGCCCTCGGTTAAGCCCTTGCAACGGGGATCGGCCTCGAACTTCTTAAAGTTATTAATAAAGAGGTTCGCGAGTTTATTAGCCCGCACGTACCACTCTTCTTCTCGGATGTA
>DNBE01000153.1 GCA_003543795.1 Sutterella sp. | reverse complement strand
AGCGGGTATCTTCTTAATCGACGGGCTTGATGCCGAGCAACTCAGAAACGTGACGAACGTTGTCTGCCCGTCCATTATTTACCCCTATCTGCGCGCGAACGTCGCCGACCTTTTAAGCCGTACGACGATGAATCCCGTGCATTTGCCCGAAATGGATTTCGCAAGTCTTTACGCGCAACGCCAAGCGCAGATGGCTCAGCAAACGCCCGAAGCGAACGCGTAAAAAAGAAGCGTTTATAAACAAAAAGGACGACTCGAGGTCGTCCTTTTTTGTCAGAAAAATTGTCTCAGACGCCGCCCGCGTACCCGTTTTGTCGCCAGGCTTCGAAAACGGTCACGGCAACGCTATTCGATAAATTCAAAGACCGATTCATCGGGCGCATCGGAAGCCGAATTCTGCGCGAAGACGGAAAACGCGCGCGAATATCATCCGGTAACCCCGAACCTTCGCTACCGAAGACGAACCAGTCGCCCGGCAAAAATTGCGCTTCAGCAATTAATTTCGAACCTTTCGTCGTCATTGCGAAAAGGCGATTGGGGTCGGGCGCGGCGTCTTTTAAAAAGGCGTCGAAATCGTCATGGACGCGAATGTCCGCGAACTCGAAATAATCGAGCCCGGCTCGAAGCAGTAACTTATCTTCGAGCTCAAACCCCAAAGGACGCACGAGATGCAAAGCGCACCCGGTATTGGCGGCCAAACGAATGACGTTACCCGTATTGGGCGGGATTTCCGGGTGAACGAGAACGATGTTAAACACGGTTTTAGGCCTTCTCCGCGGTCAGGATTTTTTTCATCTTGGCTAGTGCCGCTTTTTCGATTTGGCGCACGCGCTCGGCTGAAACGCCCAACCTTTGCGCTAATTCCGTTAACGTCATCGGGTCGGGTTGGCCGTCTTCGTTTTCTCGGAAGTAGCGCGCGGCAATCACCGTTCTCGAGCGATCGTCTAAACCCGAGAGCGCTTGTCTCACGGCTTCTTTACGCATCGCTTCGTCGTCTTTTTCTTCGAGAATATGATCGGGCTCGTCTTCCTGACGGCTTAACCAATGAATGGGAGCGTTACTTTTCGCGTCTTCGTCCCCGTCTTCTGGCACGTCTTCTAAGGGCGTATCCGAACCGTACATACGCGTTTCCATCTCGAAGACTTCTTCGGGCTTAACGTCAAGGCGCTTAGCGATTTCGTCAGCTTTGGAATAGGTGAGCGCGTTTTCACCTCGCAGACTTCTCAAATTGAAAAAGAGCTTACGTTGCGCTTTTGTGGTCGCGAGTTTGACTTGGCGCCAATTTTTGATGATGTAATTTTGGATTTCGGAGCGAATCCAATACTCGGCAAACGTTGTCAATCGGGCGCCTCGCTTGGTATCAAAATTGCGAATCGCCTTCATAAGACCGATGTTGCCTTCTTGAATCAAGTCGGCGTGACTGATGCCGTAACCGAGATAAGAACGGGCAATCGCGATCACGAGCCGCAAGTGCGCGTAAACGAGATCGCGCCCGGCACTCATATCGCCTTCTTCATGAAGACGTCTGACAAGCTCTCGCTCTTCTTCTTCGGTTAAAAGTGGCGCCGCGTTCGCGGCTCGAATAAAGGCGTCGATATCGCCTAGAGACCCGACAACCGACGGCATCCTCGGGCGATAAGCGGTGAGCGCTCGGGAAGTTTTCTTTTCTTCGGCCACACCTAGCCTCCGTGCTCGATTTTGCGAACGCTTAATCTCGCGAAAACGCCCGCTAGGAACGCGCCCAAAAGCGCGCTCACGAACCCGTAACCGAGTAGGTAATAGACATGCGGCAAAGCGATTGTGACCGTAAAGCCGTATTGCTCGCTCATTTGCGCGATGCCTTGATTCATAAAGTGAACGCCGATAGCCGTCAGAGCAACGGAAAGCGCCGCCGCGACCGCCATACTGAGAAACCCTCTCCAAACATAGGGTCTGACGGAAAAACGAACCGTGGCGCCGAATAGGTAAAGAAGCTTCATCTCGGCTTTTTGGACTTCGGAATTAAGTCTCACGGTCGCTGCGATAACCAAGATGACGAGCGCGAGCGTTGCCGTCAGCAAAATGGCGCCGAGGGTTTTAAGGGTATGCGCGACCGAATCGAATTTGGTCAGCCAGCTTGCGTCGTAACTGACAGCATCAACCTGCTCGAGCGCTCGGATGCTAGCCGCGGCTTTTTCGATTTCTGCGGGCGGCAAATCGACTTCGAGAGCGACGATGATGATATCGGGTAACGGATTGCCGATTGAATTTTTCTCGCTCTTACGAATACCGAGGGATTCGGACAATTCCTCAAAAGCTTTTTCTTTCGCGACAACCGTTGTCTTATGGACGGAGCCGATACGCTCGATTCGCGCGACAAGATTATCGATATTGGCTTTAGAAATATCTTTTTGCGTAAAAACCGTTATTTCGGGTGAAACCGGAATCGAAAGAATCGGTTCGTAAAGCCCCATCGCCAAGCACGATAAAAAAAGCGGAATCGAAAGCGCGATGCCCGCAAGACTTACAGATAAAAAGAATAAGCCTTTGGCGTAAGCGATACCGCGGAAAACTTGAGTAATCGCCCAGCGACGAGAGGAAGCGTAACTCACGGCGTCCCCCTATTGACCGCGAACTTGACCTCGCGATAGGGCGCGCCTTGGGGCGCGAGTAACAGGTGCGTACTCATGATGACGGTAATGCCCGCGTTGGAGAACTCGCCCAATAAATTGATGAGCGAGCGCGCGTTTTTAGCGTCCAAGTGCGCCGCGGGTTCGTCCGCGAGAATGAGACGCGGCTGGTTCACGACGGCTCGCGCAAGGCAGACCTGTTGGCGCTGCCCCGCGGACAAATCAATCGGCATGGCGTTCGCGTACTCGTCCATGCGGCAACGGGTTAGCGCCGCAAGCGCACTGCGCCTTGCGCTTGCGGTCGAACTATCGGCAACGATTGCAGGCAGCATCACGTTTTCGAGAACGGAACGGTCTTCAAGGAGCGGCGTATCTTGCATCATTAAGCCGATGGCGCGACGCAACCATCGGCGCTGCAAAGGCGAAAACGAGGAAACCGATTCGCCCGCGACACGAACCGTGCCAGCGGTCGGCAGTAGGAGCCCGGAGATGAGTCTTAAAACGGTCGATTTCCCGCACCCCGTCGCGCCGTGAAGCACGACGAATTCTCCTTTGTAAATTGACAAGGAGACGTCATGCAAAACTTCGAGCGCGTCAAATAAAACATAGACGTGATCGAGTTCGACGAGCGCGGTTTGAGAAACGGTCATTGCGGAAGGCTTAAAGAGTCTTTTACCAATACGATATTTTAATCCAATCCGTCAGCGCTTCATTTGCGAGAGGACTGCCGCGACTTCAGGAGAGACGAACTTCGAGACGTCTCCTCCGAGGCGCCAAATTTCTCGAACGAGGGTGCCCGTCACGAAATGCGCGCCTTCGGGAGACGGTAAAAAGACGGTACGGATACGATTATCGAGCCTTGCGTTTGCGTCTGCCATCGTAAGTTCGTAGTCGAAATCGCTTCCCGTGCGAAGACCTCGAACGAGCGTAAAGATGCCCGTTTCTTGAAGGAAATGCGCTAATAACCCCGAAAAACCGACCACCTGCACGTTCGGGTAACGACGCGCAATCGCTTGCGCGCATTGCAGACGCGCTTCAAATGACAAAAGCGTGGCTTTCGGTGTGTTTTGCGCGACGGCGAGAACGACTTCGTCGAAAACGGTCGAAGCCGTTCTTAGCACACCTTCGTGGCCGAGCGTCATGGGGTCGAAAGTTCCCGCGTAAAGCGCTTTACTCATGCGTTTTTTCCATAAAAAGTCCGAAACGCACCGCGCCCGCGCGGTCGCTTCGAACGGGTGTTAATCCGATATCGGAAAGAAATGCCAGATCGGTATCGACGCTAGCCTCAAGATAAATCATACCGCCCTTTTTTAAGCGCGTTAAGGCGGCTTCAAGTGCGGGGCCCATGAGTTCGGAAGCAAAAGGCGGGTCGATGAAAATGACGTCGAAAAGCTCGTCAGTTTTCGTAATAAGCGCCAAAGCGTCGCCTTGACGCACTTCGAGGTTCGCGTCAAGCTTTTGAGCTAAAGCTCTGAGTGCCCGAGCCGCGACGGGGTGCTTTTCAAAGGATAGTACGCGCTCGGCCCCTCGGCTTGCCGCTTCTAACCCTAAAACACCGGTTCCCGCGAACATATCGAGCGCGGCTTTGCTGTCCCAGCCGCCCGTAAGACTTGCGAGCCAATTAAATAGGGTTTCTCGAACGCGATCGGCGGTAGGCCGCAAGCCCGGCGCGTCAACGACCGCCACGGGCGTGCGCTTAAATCGGCCGCCTACGATACGGACTTTGCCGCTCGGGGAATTTCGGGCAACACGCTTCCTTGTTGCTAAACTTACGCCTTGGTAATTACGCTTTTTTTCCAACATACCGCAATGATAACGACAGATACCGAAAAAACGAGCTTAGGTAAAAGAATCGCGCTCGGCTTAAAAAGAACCCGACAAAATCTCGCAGGCCTTTTTACGGGCGCTAATCTCGATGACGCTTTTTTCGAGGAACTCGAAGACGCGCTTTTAGCGACCGACGCGGGTGTCGCGGCAACCGGCGCCCTTTTAGATCAATTGCGAGAAAAAATCGCGACAAACGGTATTAAAACGTTGCCCGCGGCTAAAGAGGCGCTCGCCGATATCATCGAAGAGATGATGCGCCCGATGGAAAAACCGTTTGAAGTGGCAGGCCACAAACCCGCGGTCATCATGCTCGCGGGTGTCAACGGCGCGGGGAAAACGACAACCATCGGCAAAATCACGCATCTATTAAAAAATCAAAATTTATCCGTCGTCTTAGGTGCCGGTGATACTTTCCGCGCGGCCGCAAGCGAGCAACTTGCCGTCTGGGGAGAAAAAAACGGCGTGAAGGTCGTGCGAGGTGCTCAAGACCCGGCTGCTGCGGCGTTTGATGCCGTCAAAACGGGTGTAACGGACGCCTGCGATGTCGTAATCGTGGATACGGCGGGAAGACTTTCAACCCAAGCGCGTTTGATGGCTGAACTCAATCGCATCTATCGCGTACAAGCTAAGGCGCTCGAAGGGGCGCCTCACGAGGTGATTTTGGTCATCGACGGCACGAACGGACAAAACGCGCTCAATCAGGTTGAGGCGTTCGATCTCGCGGCGCCACTTACGGGGCTCATCGTCACGAAGCTTGACGGGTCGGCTAAAGGCGGCGCGATGGTCGCGCTCTCGCACGCAAGACGCGAGCACCCGATTCCGATTTATTTCATCGGTATCGGTGAAGGAATCGACGATATGGAAGTCTTTGACGCGCACGCGTTTTCGCGCGCGCTTTTAGATCTCTAGAACAAATCTTTCAGATAATTCTTAAATTTCTGCCAGCCTGAAGCAGGCGGCTCGGCAGGTTTTGCGGGCGTTTCTTCTTTAGGCGCTTTTTCTTCAGGGACGGCGGGCGCCTGCGGCAAAAGCGACGTGCTCGAGACACTCGCAAGGGGCTCCAACCACGAACCCGAAAGGCGCATTTTCGCGCGGGATAACCCGATGGTGCTCGAAAGCGACCCGTCGATACGTTTTGTCAGTAAATTGAGCGCCGCAGACCCCGAAAAACGTCCCGCACTCGTTTCGATCACGAGGTGCTCAGCCTGCGCTTCGGATTGAACGACCGTCACGAGACTTTGTAAGCGAGATACTTCCGTAAAAAGCGAAGCGTCGGGCGTATCTTGCGAAGTCGCCAATTGATGACTTAAATCCACGCCGTAAAGGCGTGTTAAATGCAACAAAAAGCCGATTTGGCCGTTGATGTTGCCTGCGTCAAGACCGTTTCCGTAAATATCCGTTTGTAGCGTCAGGCGCCCCGGATACAAACGCTCGGCGCCGAGGTCTCGCGCCATAGCGGCATAATTGGCGCCGACCGTTTTCAGTTTTAGCGACCAATCGAGCATCGGGTTGAGCGTCGCTTCTAGTGACGCGGCAGCGTCATAAAAGACGCCTTGCCCGGCTTTAAGCGTGAGACCCGCGGACGTTAACGAAGCTTGCCCTTTAAAGCGTGAGAGTTTCAAATTAGCAACGCGTAGCGTATCGGCTTGCATTTCGCCTTCGAAGTTGATGTCAAAAGACCAACGCGAGGCGTTTGAAACCGTACCCGCGTCTTTACGTCCGGGAACGAGTTCCGCGGGTAAGACGTCGTTTTTCTCGGAAAAGTCTTCGCTTGTCGCTTGCTCGGTTGTCCAAAGCGTCTTGAAGTCGGCAATCAGCGCTTTGACGCTATCGTTTGCGGCGCTAAGCACTTCGGAAAAAATGTTTTCGGGCGCGATTTCACTAAAGGCGAGTTTGCCTTTGGCGTCTAAAGTATCGGTAAAGAGAAGCGTGCCTTCAAAAGAAGCCGATTGCTCATGAATGCTAGCGGCTAAGCGCCCCTTCAACGACTGCACTTCGGGCTCGTAGGTAAAAGTCGCTTCAAAAGCGACGGGTTCCGAATTCGGGAACCGAACCGAGCCTTCGGCGTTTGTGGCCGACACGCTTTGGGCGTTGACTTCAAGATTTGCTCTAACTTCGGCTTCGGTCTTAAAACTTTCTTCGCCTTTGGTGTATTTGGCGCTAACGACGCCCGAGAAGATGTCGGGTGTTACGCGACCTTCGGCAATTCCGAGCGAAAGATGTTTTTTACCGAGTTCGGTTTCGCTAGAGAAGTCGGTAACGACCGTTGCCTCGGGCAAAATACGGATTTCGGAAAAGCTGGCTTGAGAGGAGAGAGGCGTTTCCGCGATTGATCCTTTGAGATTTATAGTGCCGTGCGAAAAAAGGGCAAGCCCGTCCGTTAAATCTAAATCGAAAGTCGCTTCCCCGAGCCCTTCGATCGCGAATGTCGATGCTTCGTCTTTGAGGCTTACGTCAAAGGTGACGGGCGAATGCATCTGAGGCGAAACTTCGGTTAAAGCGATTTGGTTAAACCGAGCGTTTAAGCGTTTGCCGTCAGTCGTTACATAGTCGGCTTTCAAGCCCGAAATCTGAAGCTTCTCGACGGTGACACCCGGGACGATAGCGGTGGCGGCGCTTTTGCGCGATAAGCGCTCGGCGATATCTTTCGCGGTGACGTCTTGCGCGAGGGCAGCGTCCAGAACTTCGGCCCGAACGATTCGGATTTCGTTAAAGATTAACCAAGGATAAGCAATGCGAAGGCGTAAGGTCTTCGCGTTCGCGACAGGCGTGCCGTCCTGATTGGCCCAGGTTACGTCGGGCAGCGTCACGGTCAGCCGCGGCAAGACCCTCACTTCGGGTTTGGCGTAAGTTAAGACCGCGTCCGTATCTTTGAGAACGGTTTGGATGCGTGACTCAACGAGCTCGGGCGTTAAGAAAAAGTAAAGCGAAGCGCAAAGGGCGCTAGCCAAGACGATAACGAGAGCGACGCTCCAGCAAAGGATGCGAAGTCCTTTTTTAATGGCTTGGTAGACGGCAAGAACGAAACGCTTCATTTTTTAAATTGCTTGGCAATGGTCTTGCGGATATTAGGAGCGAGCCGTTCGAGAGCGTCAAGCGTCATAAAAATGGAATTGCGGCCGCGTTGCGAGAGTTCCCGAAAACGCTTTAGAAGTTCGCTTTCTTCCTCAATCGGGT
>DNBE01000018.1:5941-6877 GCA_003543795.1 Sutterella sp. | reverse complement strand
ACCCGTCCCTAGTTGCTCTTTTTGAACCGCCCAGCAGATGTCTTTTTCGGCTTCAAAGCGTTCTCGGACGGCTTGCGCGCCGTGGCCGACAACGATAACGATGCGATTTGAGTCGCCCGTCTCACGCGCGCGATTTAAAACATGCTCGAGCATCGGACGTCCCGCGACGCGTTGGAGAACTTTCGGAAGGTTCGAGCGCATCCGTTTACCTTGACCCGCTGCCAAAATCACGATATTCATAGAGACTCCGCTAGTCCTTGACCTTCTTGAATGATGCCTGAAATCAACCATCCCGAACGACCCGAAACGGGTTTGACGAGAATCCAGGTCTCGTCTACGCGTTCGGCCTTGCCGTTGCAATTTAAAACACCGTCGAAATGTACGCCCGCAAGATACTCGTCACCGTCGCGAACGATGCCTCGAAATTCGGTTTGAAGCGTCACGATTTCGATTTCAATCCCGGTTTCGGCGCGCTCACGCAGTTGTCTTACCACTTCTAAATAAACGCCGTTATCGGTAAAAGCGTCGAGCGTCTCGATATCACCCTTACCCCAAGCTTTTTGCAACTGCTCGAAGTGCTCGCGCGCGACGCGCAAAAAGGCTTCCATGTCAAAATCTTTCGGTAACGGAATCGTCTCTTGCGTGGACACGTTTTCGGGAATCGGCGTTTCTTGAGGCGCCTCATCAATAGGCTGCCAAACGGTCGGACGCCCGTAAGCCGCGCTTTGCGAGCTTCCTTGCGTCAGGAAAACGGCGCCCAATAGTCGAATGACAAACATGAACGCCATAAAAAGGATGAAATACGTCAAAATAGTGGCTAAACCCGGCGCTAATCCCAAAGCCGAAACCAGAGCCGCGATGCCTAACCACGTCGCGATGCGCCCGACAAAGCCGACCGGTGCCGCGGCTCTCGGCTGAGCCGCGCCCGCCGCTTTA
>DNBE01000018.1:0-5897 GCA_003543795.1 Sutterella sp. | reverse complement strand
CGCCGCTTTAGGAGCCGTCACTTTGGGCGCGGTCGCTTTGGGCGCGGCAGGCGTTTTCTTAATGAGGGCAGGCGCCGAGCGTCCGAACGTTTTCGCGCCGCCGAACCGAATTCCCGCGTCCGCTTGCGTCGCCATCAAAGCGAGTGTCGCGGCAAAGAAAAACGCGCATAACAACCGTTTCATGGCTTTTTCCCGATATGAAGAGCGCAAACCCCGAACGTAAAGTTGCGCCACGTAACGTCCGTAAACCCGGCTTTGCCCATCATCTCGGCCAAAACTTCTTGAGAAGGATGCCTTCTGATCGATTCGGGAAGATAACGATAGCTTTCTTCGTCGTGCGCGACCCACTTGCCGATTAACGGCATGACGCGTAACGAATAAATGTCGTAAAACGGTCGCACGAAGGCGTTGACTTTCGAAAATTCAAGAATAAGCGCGCGACCGCCTGGCTTTAGCACCCGAAGCATTTCGGAGAGAACGCGGTCTTTATGTGTCATGTTTCTGAGCCCGAAACTGACCGTTACGACATCAAAATGATTATCTTCAAAACCGATCGCTTCGGCGTCGCACAGCATCGTTTTAACGGGTAACTTACGTTCCTCGATGCGTTTGGCGCCGATATCGAGCATCGCCTGATTCACGTCCGTCGCGTAAACTTCGCCCGAGTCCCCCACGCGCTCGGCTTCTGCCATCGCGAGATCGGCCGTGCCGCTCGCTAAATCAAGCACCTTCATGCCGGGTTTGAGGTCCGCGCTTTCGATACAACGCTTTTTCCATACGCGATGAAGCCCGAAAGAAAGAATATCGTTCATACGGTCGTAATTGGCCGCGATCGAGTCGAAGACGGCATGAACTTCTTGCGCTTTCTGGTCTTCGGGAATGTCCTTAAACCCGAAATCGGTCGTCTTGGTATCGTGTTGCGTCATCGGTCTTCAGAAAAACGCCTTTGAAATCAAATTGGCACCTCCGACAGGACTCGAACCTGTGACGCGACCTTCGGAGGGTCGCATGATATCCCCTTCACCACGGAGGCAGTAACAAGTCATTATAAAGGAGTCTTCAGGGGCTCGCGATAAGTTAAATATCGAGCGGGTCGACGTCTAAATGCCACGACACGCCCGACCCGGTCGCGTCAAGCCTGCTCTTAAAGATATGTAAAAAAGCGCTTAATGCCGGGCGCGTCGCGCCTTCGATTAAAAGCTGCGCGCGCTCTTTGTCTTTCAGACGCACGAGATTCATGGGAACGGCATCATAAACGGCAATGCCGAGCATCTCTTTTTCAGGGATTTGAAAGGCCGTCTGTCGCGCCGATTCTAAAAACCGCATCGCCGCGTCAAGCGTTGTCGCTTGCGCGACAAGTAGCGCCTGAAACACATAAGGCGGCCATTGGCCTTCTTCGCGCTCAATGAGCGCCGCGTCGGCATAAGCCGCGTAGTCTTGACGCGAAAGCGCTTCAAATAGCGGTTTATCGCCAAAACGCGTCTGAACGTAAACGTCTGCTTTCAAACCCGCGCGTCCCGCGCGGCCCGAAACTTGCATCATGTTCATAAACGCGCGTTCCTCACTTCTGACGATGCCGCTTGCAATCTGCGCGTCGACATTCAAAATGACCACGGTGGAAACGTTTTTAAAGTCGTGCCCTTTGGCAATCATCTGGGTGCCGACGACTATATCGGCTTGCCCCGCGTGAACGGCCTCAAAGGCAGCCTGCGCGCCGTTTTTTCCGCGCGTTGTGTCGGCATCGATTCGAAGGACGCGAGCCGCAGGCCAAAGTTTCGCGAGAGATTCTTCTAAGCGTTGCGTTCCGAGCCCCAAGACTTGCAAATCCTGATTGCCGCAAACCGGACACGCGTCGGGAACGGGTTCCGAAAACCCGCAATGGTGACAAATCTGGCGCATCGTCATTTTGTGGAAAACAGTATGCGCAGAACAATGCGGACAAGAGGCGAGCCACCCGCAAACGGGACACGTTAAAACCGGCGAATAGCCGCGCCGATTAATAAAGATGAGAACTTGCTCTTGACGCTTAAGGGACGCGTCAACCGCTTCGATAATGCTTTGCGCGAGACCATGGCTTACGGGCTCGGCTCTCGGATCGACGAGTTGAATCGTCGCGGGCGCCGCGGGTTGCACCGCTTTGGCGGGTAACGGCAATAACGTATAGTCGCCCGCTTTCACGTGCGCCCAGGTTTCAAGCGACGGTGTTGCCGACCCCAAAACCACGGAGCAACCTGCCTGATAAGCTCGCGCGATGGCTAAGTCTCTTGCGTGAAAACGAATCCCGTCGTCGGCTTTATAAGACAAGTCGTGCTCTTCGTCGACGATGACCATTTGTAAATTCGGAAGGCTCGCGAAAATCCCCATTCGCGTCGCGACGAGCACGTCGCCGCGCGATTCGTGCATCGCTAAAAAGGCTCGCATGCGCTCGCCCGCGCTTAATCCCGAATGCATGGAAAAAACACGTTTACCCGGAAACCGCGCGCGAACGCGCCCCAAAAGTTGCGGTGTTAAGTTAATTTCGGGAACGAGCATTAAGACTTGCGCCGTCGGGTTTCTCGCAAAAAGCGCCTCAATCGCTCTTAAATACACTTCGGTTTTACCCGACCCCGTAACACCGAATAAAACGAAAGGTCGATACCCGCGCGCGTTCGAGATGGCTTTAAGCGCGGTCTCCTGATCGGCATTTAACGCGGGCGGGGTAACGGGAGGTTGAGAGTCTTGCTCTTTCACTTTCCGATAGCTCGCCAGAGCCGACTTCACGCGAGGGCCGGGTGCTTTCCGTAAAAAGGGCGGCAATTGGCTGACGCCCACTTCCCCGAACCCGTGCTGATAGTACTTCGACGCGAACTCAACCAATGTCATCCATTCGGAGGGCATCGGGCCGATATCCTCAAAAACGAAATCCACGGCTTTAACCGCGCGGCCGGGGTCGTCCTGATGCACGCGTGTAACGATACCCGTTAAACGCCTTTTACCGACTTCGACACGAACGATATGGCCGCGCGAAAGCGGATGCTCGCCCGTTAAATAGGTGAGCACCGGTAAATGCGGAATATCTAATGCCACATCGGCATAAGAAATATCGTTTTGCGCCATCGTTTTCGTTTAAAAATCGTCCGTTTAGATGAGCTTATCGAGCCTGTGGATAACTTTGTGGAAAAAATACCCGTTTTCAGTATCTTGTTGTCCGAAAGCTCGACCCCCTCAAAATATCGATTTTCTAAAAATATTTTATTGTCCTTAAAAATCAATAACTTGAACTTTATCGTTTTCTTTAAGCCTTGAATTTTGAAGGAATTTTCTTTTTCGTAAATCCTGCGTCCTTTTATCCGAAAAAGTGGACAAATCCTTCTTTTTCAGGCCTTAGCGATACGCGTGCACCGTCTCGATAAGCGCGGCGACATTTTCGAGAGGGGTATCCTTATCCACCCCGTGCCCGAGATTAAAAATAAAGCCCCCTTGAAGCGGATTTTCGATCGCTTCGAGCACTCGACGCGTCGAGCTGACAACCGCGTCTTTTGAAGCCAACAAAACGCTCGGATCAAGGTTTCCTTGTAGCGCGACGCGTCGGTTCGATAAGCGCTTCGCTTTCTTTAAATCAATCGTCGCGTCAAGCCCGAGCGCGGTCGCGCCGCTCTGCATTTGGGCGTCTAAAAACGCGGCGCCCCCTTTCGTAAAGATGATGACGGGGACTTCGGGCGCTTGTTTTTTAATCTTCGCGATGATTTGTCGCAAATAGGCTAACGAAAACCGTTCGTAGTCGGCGTAACTTAAAAGCCCGCCCCAGGTATCGAAAATCTGAACGGCGGCAACACCCGCTTCGATTTGCGCTAAAAGATAGTCGGTGACGCTTTGCGTATTGATGTCTAACACGCGAGAAAAAAGTTCAGGGGCGTCATAAAGCATGCGCTTAGCCGTTCTAAAGTCGGGGCTTGAAGAGCCTTCCACCATATAGCAAGCAAGCGTAAAAGGACTCCCCGCAAACCCGATTAACGGGACTTCTCCCGCGAGAGCTTTGACCGTATGACGGATGGCGTCCGTCACGTAAGCAAGATCTTGGTTGACATCAGGCACAAAAAGTTTCTTGACGTCGTCTTCGTTTCTCACGGGTTTCGCGAACACAGGGCCCTTTTTCTCGACAAAAGAAAGCTCAAGCCCCATGGCGTCCGGAATCGTCAAGATATCCGAAAAGATAATCGCGGCGTCAAGCCCGAAGCGCTTCACGGGCTGAAGCGTCACCTCACACGCGAGTTCGGGCGTCTTCGCAAGCGCCATAAATGACCCCGCTTTGGCTCGCACGGCGTTATACTCAGGCAGGAAACGCCCTGCCTGTCTCATAAGCCAGACAGGCGTGCGCTCGCAAGGCTTAAAAGCTAACGCGCGCAAGAAATTATCATTTTTATACATAGAAAGATTGACCGTTTGAAAACTATGAGCGAACCTTCCGACTCGGCTCTTCCCGAATGGGTGAGCGACTCGAGTGCCCCGTCCGTTTTACTTTACGTTAAACCCGGCGCCAAAACGGATGCCGTGCTAGGGACTTTTAACGGGCGCTTAAAACTCGCGCTTGCGGCGCCCGCGACCGAAGGCAAAGCCAACGCCGCGCTCATTCGGTTTTTAAGCCGAAAGCTCGACGTCCCGAAAAGCGCCCTAACGCTCGCTCAAGGAACCTCGAGCCGCTTAAAACGCGTCACCGTCTCGGGGCTCACACCCGCCGATATCGCTCGAAAACTCGCGCCTTAGCGAACGACCAGGACCGGACGATCGATTGAAGAGAGCGTCTTTTGGGTTTCGCTACCCAAAAGAAGGCTTCCGATCGAACCCATGCCGCGAGAGGCCATCACGACGAAATCGACTTCCTCTTCTTTGGCCGTTTCGGTAATCCCGATCCAGGGCGCGGGCGCGACAACCGCTTTAATCGTGCAGTCAAGCCCGGCTTCTTTTGTCATTTCCTCGATTTGTTTGAGGCGTTTGACGGTCTCGGGCGCGCCTTTTAAGCTCGCTTCGGCAATGACCGTAATGCCGACGAGTTCTGCGTTTAACGGTTTGGCAACACCGATTGCGGCCTCAACGGCTTTTTCGCTTAACGTCGAACCGTCGGTACAGATCAAAACTTTCATAACTGTCTCCCCAATGTGATTTCTAGCAATTATCTCATGGAAGAAGACATTTCGGCAGAAAAAAAAACGGAGCTTTACGCTTTCGCGAAAGCTCCGTTGATTTTCGAATGCGAACCGATTGTTTAGCGCTTGAGTTTTTGTAACGCGGCAAGTTCTGCCACCAAAACAGCCAGCTCGGCATCGAGTTTGGCCGCTTCGACCTCGTCGGTAACCTTGCTTCTAGCCTCTTTGGCCGCGGCAATCGCTTGCTCGGTCTTCGCGCGATCGAGATCTTCACTACGAACGGCGGTATCCGCAAGCACGTTCACCTGATTGGGCTGCACCTCGATGACGCCGCCCGCGACGAAAATCTGTTTGACTTCCTTCGTCTCAGGTAAAGTGATTCTGACAAAACCCGGTTTGATCAAACTGATAAGGGGCGTATGCTGCGGCAAAATACCGAGCTCACCCGACTCACCAGGAAGCGCTACGAATTCGGCCTGTCCCGAAAAGATTTGCTCTTCGGCACTGACGACGTCTACTTGAATCGTGGACATACTCTTCTCCAAATCCGGTCATACCGGTCGAAATTGCTTTCGACCGGCATTCATTACATCGACTTCGCCTTCTCGAACGCTTCGTCAATGGTGCCCACCATGTAAAACGCCTGTTCGGGCAACGCGTCGCACTCGCCGTCAACAATCATGCGGAAACCGCGGATCGTTTCTTTGAGCGGGACGTATTTACCCGGCGTACCGGTAAACACTTCGGCGACATGGAACGGTTGCGACAAGAAGC
>DNBE01000075.1 GCA_003543795.1 Sutterella sp. | reverse complement strand
CCGGGCGACGTGCGCGTTTTGAAAGAAGATTTCGGTAAGAGCACGAATAACATCGATCGCATCATTTTGGACGCGTCTTTTTCGCCCATTCGTCGCGTGGCCTATTCCGTTTCCGCGGCTCGCGTCGCGCAAAAAACGGACTTGGATAAGCTCGAGATGACAATCGAGACGAACGGCACGATTGATTCGGAAAGCGCGCTTCGCGAAGCCGTGCATATTTTGCAAGACCAGTTAACGGTCTTCGGTTCGATCCATCCCGAACAGATCGGGTCGTCGTCTTCGGATGACGATTGGAACAATCCGCCGCCTTTAGATCCGATTTTGATGCGTCCGGTCGACGAACTCGAACTCACGGTTCGTTCCGCGAACTGCCTCAAAGGCGAACAGATTTACTATATCGGCGATTTGATTCAAAGAACCGAAAACGAACTACTGAAGACGCCGAACCTCGGCCGCAAGTCCTTAAACGAAATCAAGGAAGTGCTTGCCGCCCACGGTTTGACGCTCGGCATGAAGCTCGAGAACTGGCCGCCCGCAGGGTTTGATATTCATTAATTTTTATAAACGCCCGCCTTTACTAAGGATAGAAGAGCGAAACCGTCCGAAGGGCTAACCCTTCGGGAGAAAAAACTTTTTTAAAAGGAACCATTACTATGCGTCACCGTTTAGGTTTACGTAAGCTCAACAGAACGAGCGCTCATCGTCTCGCGCTTTTGCGCAACCTCAGCATCGCGCTTTTGCGCTATGAAGCGATTAAGACGACGCTTCCCAAAGCCAAAGAATTGCGTCGTGTCGTCGAACGTTTAATTACGCTCGGCAAGACCGACTCGGTTGCCAATCGCCGTTTGGCGTTTGCGCAGCTTCGCGACCGCGAAATCGTCACGAAGCTCTTCACGGATATCGGTCCGCGCTTTGCGAAGCGCCCCGGCGGCTATACGCGTATCCTCAAGATGGGTTTCCGCGTGGGTGACAACGCCCCGATGGCCTATATGGAACTCGTCGACAAAGCTCCCGCTCAGGCTGAAGCCAAGGCCGAAGCGCCTCAAGCGCCTGCCGTAGAAGAAGCGAAGGTTGTCGAAGAAAAGGGTCAAGAAGCTAAATAAGTTTCTTTGAGCTGTAAAGCGCCTCGTTAGATGTTCTAGCGAGGCGTTTTTACGCCTTGGTTTTCAAGTCTTTAAACGAAGTCGAAATCGTTTCGAAAAACGGATGCAAAACACTAGGTGCAACATCGTGAAACGGATGGAAACTCAAGGGTTGTTAGACTAGAATACACAAGTTTTTACTCTTTAACTTTTTCGCTATGGTTACGAACGAAACGAAGCGACCTCGCGTGATGGTCGATATGTCCGCAACGCTTATTCATCACGGGCATGTTCGCTTACTTAAAAAAGCCGCGGAAATCGGCGAAGTCGTCGTCGCGCTTACAAGTGACGAAGAGGTTAAAAAAACCAAAGGCTATGTTCCGGAACTCAATTTTGAGGAAAGGAAAGAGATTTTGCTCGCGATTCGGTATGTCTCCGAAGTCGTGGCTTGTCCGTGGCTCATTACCGAAGCTTTTATGGATGAGCACCATTGCGACCTCCTCGTTCACGGCGCGGATAATTCCAATCGCATTTCTCCCGAAAGGCTGGTTATTTTCCCGAGAACGAAAGGCGTGAGTTCGTCTCTTTTGAGGCAACGCGTGCTTGATGCCTTAATCGAAATGAATATCGGTAAACAAGATAAAACCACGGGCGATATCTTGACCGAAGAATTACTTGAAACCGTGAAAAATCGTTTCCGGATGGAATAAAAAACGCATGACTAAAAAATTCGCGGTTTTCATTTCCGTCATTCTTCTTTTTGAACCCCAGGCGGCCTTTGCCTATTTGGATCCGGGCACCGGCAGCATGTTGCTATCGGTCGTGGTGGGTTTGGTTTCAAGCGCTTATTTTTTAGCCAGACGCTTACCGTCCTTAATTCGCGCTTTCTTTTATAAGCTTTCGGGTAAAAAAGACGATTTAAAAACTTCGGGCATCGTTTTTTATAGCGAACGCGCGTCCTATTGGTCGACGTTTGAGCCGGTACTTCGAGCGCTCGAAACCAAGGGCGAACCTGTTACCTATTTAACGAGCGATCAAAACGACCCTGTTTTTAAGGCGGGCCTTAAAAACGTCACCGCCACCTTTGTCGGTCAGGGGCAGACGGCTTATACGGCGTTGGGGTTCGTGCAAGCCGATATTTTTTGCTTGACGACGCCCGGCATCGACGTTCTTCAAATCCGCCGCTCCGCGGGCGTCAAGCGCTATGTGCATATCGTGCACGCAATCGGGGATATTCATACCTATAAGCTTTATAGCTTTGATTATTACAATGCCGTCTTTTGCGCGGGACGCGGGCAGGTAAAAAGCTTGCGAGCGCTTGAAAGCATTCGCGGAACGCGTCCCAAAGATTTACCTCTTCTCGGGTGTCCTTATTTAGATCGCCTTGTGGCAAGACACAAGGCTGAGCCGAGGGAGCCTAGCGCCGACACCATTCTCGTCGCGCCGACTTGGGGGAAGAATTCGCTTCTCACGCGCCTTGGCGCGAGCGTCGTGATTGAATTAGCCAAAGCGGGCTATCACGTGATTCTTCGTCCGCATCCGCAAAGTTTTGTTTCGGACGCTGAAGTCATGGAAGGCGTCCTTCGCGATATTGAGCCCTACTCTTTAATCGAGCTTGATCGAAACCCCGACGGTTTCGAGAGTATGTCGCGAGCCGCACTCATGATTTCCGATATCTCGGGGATTATGTTTGATTTCGCGTTCGTCTTTTTAAGACCGGTCATTTCCTTAGGGGACGGCCCTGTCAAAGACGGGTTCGAGGCCTGGGATATTCCTCACGAGGCTTGGGAAGATTCGATTTTAAATACCATCGGATGCCGTCTTCCCGTCGGAGAAGAAAAAGCGATTTTGCAAACGGTGCGTGACCTTTTAGAGAAGGACCGTTTGGTTTCTCAAGAGATTCAAAAAGTTCGAGACATCGAAGTCGCGAATTTCGGCGCTGCCGGAATTCCGATTGCCGAAGCCTTACTCAAGATGAAAGCGGAGATATTGACCGATGCTTGATTTCATCTATACGTTATTTATCGCGCCGCTTGAGTACTGGATGCATAAGGTCCTCGTGTGGGGCTACGGCATCACGGAGAATTGGGGCTTGGCGATTATCGTCATGAGCCTTGTCGTTAACTTCGTGATTTTGCCGATTTATATCAAGGCCGAAAGCTGGCAAGAAGAAGAGCAGCGCGTCAGACTTGGGTTTGCGTCTCGCGAAGAGATGATTCGTCGCGCTTTTAAGGGCCAAGAGCGTTTCGCGATGATTTCGACCATGAGGCGCCAAGCCGGATACACGGCCTTTCTCTCGATGCGAT
>DNBE01000072.1 GCA_003543795.1 Sutterella sp. | reverse complement strand
AAAGATAAGGCTCCAATCGAGCAACCTTCCTCGCCCTAAACCGACTTTTCGTCTTCGAGCATGATTTCAAGCGCTTTGGCAGCGTGAATCAAAGTCGTATCGAAGACTTTTAAAGACGTGTCCTCTTCTTTGGCGAGTAACCCGATTTCGGTGCAACCGAGAATAACGCCTTGTGCGCCCGCTTTCTCGAAATCGGCCATCACGCCTTGCAGGTATCGACGAGAACTTTCGCGAATTTCGCCCAAACACAATTCTTCGAAAATAATGCGGTTCACTTCCTCGATTTGCGCATCATTTCCGATGAGAACATCAAGCCCCGCGTCGATGAGCGGGCGCGTGTAAAAGTCTTCTTTAACCGTGTATTTCGTGCCGAGTAACCCGACACGAGTGATGTTTTCTCGTTTGACGGCTTGCGCCGTGGCGGTCGCGATATGAACGAGAGGAACCGAAATGCGTTGTTGCACCTGATCGGCAACTTTATGCATCGTGTTCGTACAAATCAAAACGGCTTGAGCGCCGCAGGCTTCAAGGTGCTTTGCGGCATCTCCCAAAATTTCCGCGGTCTTATCCCAATCGCCCGACTTTTGGCAAGCTTCAATCGGCGCGAAGTCGACGCTATAGAGCCAGATCGGAGCCGAATGCAGGCCGCCGAGCGCTCGTTTGACACCGTTATTGAGTTCTTCGTAGTACGTCACGGTACTCTCCCAACTCATCCCGCCGATTAATCCGATTGCTTTCATAGGAAAACCTCTCGTATCAGAAAATTAAAAATGTTCTTCGACTACGCCCGCTTTGCTAAGCGCGCGCGGTCTAAAAAATAACGCGACACGCCAGGCAATGAGCGCGGCCAAACCGACAACGGCCGACGCTAAAGAGTAGCGCCACATCGCGCCCATCACAAGAGGCGCGATAAAAGCGGTCGTCATCGCGAAACCGAGGGACTGTAAGCACTGGTTGACCGAAGCGGATAGACCGCGTGTTTTCGGGAAATAATCGAGATTCATCGTAATCATTTCCGGCATACAAAAGTGCGTGCCTAAACTAAAAAGAAGCGGTCCGATCAAGATAAAGGGGTAGGCTAGCGGCATTTCGTAATTGACGAGGCTACTGATGAGACTCGTCGCGACCATGAGACCTAGCACGCCGGTAATCGCTTTTTTGCCGCCGATTCGCGCGACGACCGCGGCGCAGGCGCTCGCGCCCACGATGGAACTAAAAACCATCGGAAAACTCAGATACCCGAAGTCGTCGGGCGCCATCTTGAGAATGCGCAAAATAAAGTCGGCGCTTGCGGCCGTATATAAAAGTGTTCCGCTAAAAGAAAAACTGTTTGCTAACGCTCCGCTCATAAAAGCGGGGTTACGCAATGCGTTCGCGTAACCAATAAAAAGAGGTCCCGGGCGCAACTTCTGGCGGCGCTCAAGCGGAAGGCTTTCCGGCAGAAAGCGCCAAATCGCGGCAAAGGTGACGAGCGCGTAAGAAGCAAGAAAAACGAAAACCGCTTGCCACCCGAAATGAACGACGATGATGCCGCCAATGACCGGTGCCAGAGCGGGGCTTGCCGAAAAAATCATCGCGATCATGCCGTTTAGTTTCGTTGCGGAAAGCCCGGTAAAACGGTCGCGCACGACGGCTTGCGTGACGACTTGACCGACGCCCGCGGTTAAACCTTGGATAAAGCGCATCGCGCAAAGTAAACCAAAGGAAGGCGTGAGCATCGCGGCAATGCTTGCCGCCGCGAACCCGAGCATACCGCCCAAAAGAACCCGCCTTCGACCGAGTGCGTCAGAAATCGCGCCGATAAATAGTGAACATAACGCAAATCCGAGTAGATAAGCCGTTAATGTTTGCCCCATGAGAGCTAAATCGGTTGAAAAATCACGCGACATTAATTCCAATCCCGGCAGATAGGCGTTAACGGAAAACGGTCCGACACTTGAGGCGAGCGCGAGAATGAGCGCGTCGCCCACGGTCGGTTTCGGAAGCGGTTTATCGTGAGTCATCGGACTAGTTTAGCGAAGTTTTTTCGCGCGGCGTTTGAAAATGAAAATTCTTCTCGAAGTCCCCTAGAAACATTTACTTAAAGATGCGTTTTTTCCCAAAAAGGGTTGTGTAAAATCCGCTTTTTTGGATCACGTTTTTCTTCGAAATCCATGAATCGACGTTTCTGGCTTAAATCGGCGGCTTTCGCGGCGACCATCCTCGGCGTTGCCGGGGCGGCAGGCTGCTTTACGTTGCGAGGTAGGACGGGCGCCGATATCACCCAAGCTTCGGGAAGGCGCCTAGAGCGTATGCTCGCGAGCCCGCACTTTAAAGACGGCTTTTTCCATAATCTCGAACCCGTGACCGTCATGACGCGTAAGCGTTCCTCGTGGCTTTCGATGGCCGCGTTTTTCTTAGAAGACGACACGGGCCAAAAACCCGATAAAGCGTTACCCGTCATCCACGACGACTACCATCATCTGCCCGAAGGTTCCATGGTCTGGTTCGGACATTCGAGTTTTCTCTTGCGTAAAGACGGCCTGACGATCGCGATCGACCCGGTTTTTCATGACGCGAGCCCCGTTCCGGGCTTTTTTAAACCGTT
>DNBE01000071.1 GCA_003543795.1 Sutterella sp. | reverse complement strand
CCGTTGGCGTACGGAGGGCCGTCGTGGAGGATGAAAGTTTTTTTGCCGTGTTTAGCGGCACGAATCGCGCCGTAGACGTCTTTATCTTGCCAGCCTTGCACCCAAGCCGGTTCGCGCTGCGGTAAGTTACCGCGCATCGGGAAAGGTGTCGAAGGCAAGTTCAACGGGTATTTTTTCTCAGTCGGTTTGTCGGCTTTAGCCATGTTTTCTCCTTGGCCCCCTCGGGCTCTTCAAGGTGGTTAAAAAATTGTTTTGAGAGCGTCTTTCGATAAGGTAAAACGCGTGATGCTCGGGGTCGTCGATGGATCTTCGAGCATTTGTTTCGCGGTGAGAGCGTCGTTTGTGATGGCGCGCGTGAGCGCGCTCAAATCGTCGAACTTATCCGCGTTACGAATTTTTCTGACGAATTCTATGCGAGCGAAGGCGCCGTAGCAGTCTTTCGTATACTCGAAAATATGTGTTTCGAGTAAATATTTTTTCGCTTCGGTGACGGTCGGTCGCGTCGTAATCGAGGCAACGCCTCGAAGAGGCTCTTCGGCTAATCCGTGAACAAAGACCGCGTAGACGCCTTCAAGAACAGGGAATCCGTCGGCGTTAACGGGAAGGGCGTCCATATTAATCGTCGGGAAACCGATTGTGCGACCGAGCTCGGCCCCGTGAACGATTTCGCCCGTAATGTGGTAGCGAACGCCGAGTAAATCTCGCGCGGCATCCATATCGCCTGCTTGTAAGGCTTGGCGAAGTCGGGTGCTTGAAGCCCGGTCATCACCCACTATGCAAGTCGGCGCGACATGAACTTGAAACCCGAAACGAGCTCCGAGTTCGGCAAGCGCCTGGGCGTTCGCGACGCCTTTTGCACCGAAATGAAAATCGTCTCCCACGAAGACGTGTTCGGCGTGAAGTTTATTAACAAGATAGTCTTCAACAAACGCTTCGGGGGAGAGTTTCGAGAAATCGATGTCAAACTTAAAAGTCGCGAGTTCGTCGATGCCGCAAGCTTCGATATCGAGAAACTTGTCAAGAGCGTTATTGACGCGGGCAAGGGCCTGTGTCCAAGGTCTGAAAAACTCTTTCGGATGCGGCTCGAAAGTCACGGCCGTACTCGTTAAGCCTTCGGCTTGGGCTTTAAAGGCCGCCGCTTTTAAAAGCGTTTGGTGTCCGAGATGAACACCGTCGAAATTACCGATGGCAACGCAACGCTTTTTGGTTTCAAAAGGTTCAAAAATACGAATCATTTCGTGCAAAAATTCACGCGATTTTTCGGACTAAAAGCCCGAAGTCAAACCGTGAAAACGTCAGTCAATTAAAAGATGGCATCTTATCAGAACGGACTCGAAATTAGTTTAAAAAAGCGTGCTTTCTCAGACGATTGAAGGGCCTATTTCACTTAAAACGGTCATATTTAAAAATTCATTTATACGGCTTCGTTTCCAAACCCGTTAAAATTACGGCGCTTTAACGATTTTTGAAGTCTTTCTTATGAAAAATATCGTTGTCCTTATTTCCGGTCGCGGCAGTAATTTCGTCGCCATCCAAAAGACCGCTCTCGAACAAAACTGGGCAGAAACAATCGGTGCCAAAATCGCCTTGGTCGTCAGTAATAATCCGGACGCCAAGGGCTTGAAACTCGCCCAAGATTTCGGAATCGAGACGAAGGTCGTAAACCACCGCGACAATCCCGATCGCGAATCTTTTGAAGAAGCGCTGATTCAAAAAATCGATGCCTATCACCCCGAAGTCATCGTGCTCGCGGGCTTTATGCGTGTTTTAACCGAACACTTTATCAATCACTATCCGGGCAAGATTCTCAATATCCATCCCGCGATTTTGCCTTCCTTTAAAGGTTTAGACACTCACCAAAGAGCGATTGACGCGGGTGTTCGCGTGCACGGCACGACCGTGCATTTCGTGACGCCGGAGCTCGATAGCGGCGCGATTATCGGTCAGGCGGTCGTACAAGTTTTGCCGAGTGATGATGAACACACGCTTGCCGATCGTGTTTTAGCCTTTGAGCATCGCCTTTATGCCGCAAGTCTTAAAGCCGTGCTCACGGGTCGCGTACGGTTAGTCGAAGGGCGTGCCAAAACCGATGATGAAACGGCGCGCGAACTTACTTTTTTCGGAAATTAACCGATGAGAAAACCGGCAAAAAGCCATTTTTCCCGAAAAAAGGTTTCGCGCGATCGCGCTAAACCCGCCTCGAGAGTCGAGGCTAGAGCGCATACGCTTGCTCGAGCTTTAGGTGTCATCCTTCGCTTTGAAAAGCCTGCCGACGTTCTCATGAGCGCCTTTTTTAAGGCTAATCCTCAGATGGGTCAAAAAGATCGCTCGACAATTGCCGAAGCCATCTTTTTTGCGATGCGTCACTATCTTGAAATTTCCTGGCGCATGAAGCCCGCAAACCCCGTGGACGACCCTCTTGCGGCAGCTGAATTGACGCTAGCGATGCAAAACGAGGCCGAAGACGGTTTGTCGGGTTTATCGCCTCATCGCGCGCAAGCGCTTCAAAAGGCGCTATCTAAAGACTTTTCTCAAGCGCCCGCTTTTTATAGGGCCGAAATGCCTTTTTGGCTTTTTGAAAAAATTTCGGCCCAAAACGCGCGTCCGAACGACTTTTTCGTCTCTCAGACCGAATCGGCGCCCTTAGACCTTCGCGTCAATACCCTTAAAGCTACGCGCGGAGACGTTTTGGACGAAATCGCAAAACTTAATTGGGAAGCGCGTCCGACACCCTTTTCTCCCACCGGTATTCGCTTGGTCGGTAAACCGGCTCTTACTCAAACCGCGATTTTTAAAGCGGGGTTATTTGACGTTCAAGACGAAGGCAGTCAATTAATCGCCCAACTTCTTGAAGCGCATCGAGGCGAGATGGTGTGCGACTTTTGCGCGGGCGCGGGCGGCAAAACCTTGGCGCTCGGCGCCGCGATGAAATCTAAAGGCAGGCTCTACGCTTTTGACGTCAATCAAAAGCGCCTTGAATCCCTTTTACCTCGCGCTAGACGAGCGGGGTTAAGTAACGTTTACGCCGCGCCCATTCTTAACGAACACGATTTGCGCGTGAAGCGCCTTAAAAATAAGTTTGATCGTGTTTTGGTCGACGCGCCTTGTTCGGG
>DNBE01000140.1 GCA_003543795.1 Sutterella sp. | reverse complement strand
CCTTATGGCGGCCGGAGCCTACGCGATAGATTTCGCGCGTCGAAACGGTTTTGACTTGATCGTGAGTTCTCACTTCAAGCATTCGCGCGATGTCGGCTTCGGGCGTATCGGCGGGGACGATGACGCCGGGCATCGCGCCCATCGTTCTGATTTTTCTTGTAATCGCGCGCGTGTCGACCCCCGTTAAAACGGGAACGTTTTGGCGCGTCAGAAACGCTTCGAGCGTTTCTGTCGAGCGCCAATTACTCGGTTTTTCGCAGAGTTCCCCAACGACATAGCCCGCGAAAAACGATTTTTCGCCTTGCACGAACATGTCGTTACAGCCGTAGTTGCCGACAAGGGGATACGTCATAACGACGATTTGCGAGCAAAAAGAGGGGTCGGTGAGCGTCTCTTGGTAGCCGCTCATGCCTGTCGTAAACACGACTTCGCCGACGCCGGGTCGTTGCCCCGCGAACCGCCCTTCATAGACCGAGCCGTCCGCTAAAACGAGCTTTCCTTTTTCTAGTTTTTGCATACTTTCCCGTCTCGCATCACGAAGCGCCCCGCGAGCATCGTCGCGACGGCACGACCTTTGAGGGCCTTGCCTTCAAAGGGCGTTAATTTTCCTTTGGTATAAAACTTCGAAGACTCAACCGTCCAATCTTTTTCAAGGTCGATGATAGCGATATCGGCAGGCATCCCGACGCGAAGCGACCCAGCATTAAGCCCGAAAAGCTTCGCGGGTTCGCAACTCATCTTGCTGATCACCGTCTTTAAGTCGAAGACTTCCTTATGGTAGAGCTCCGTCAAAATGACGCCCAAACTCGTCTCTAGCCCGCAAAAGCCGTTCGGGGCATAACGGAATTCGACATCCTTTTCTTCGGGAGCGTGCGGCGAATGGTCCGTAACAATCGCGTCGACCGTGCCGTCAAGGACCGCTTCGCGAAGCGCGCGAACGTGTTCTGCGCTTCTTAAGGGCGGACTCACCTTAGTCGCGGTGCTATAGCCCGCGCAGGCTTCATCGGTTAGCGTTAAATGATGCACCGTCACTTCGCAAGTGACGTTCGCGCCCTTGGCTTTATAGGCGCGAATGATATCGATCGCGCCGGCGCTCGCGACGTGGCAAATATGGATGTGGGCTCCCGTATAAAGAGAGACGATGCAATCGCGCGCGACCGCGATATCTTCCGAAATGCTAGGGATGCCCGGCACACCGATTTGGGCCGAAACGGCGCCTTCGTGCATAAAACCTTCGGCAGCCAACTCATCATCGATACTGTGGCTCAAAAGCGCTTTATTAAAGCTCGTGACGTATTTCGCGGCTAGTAAGAAAAGTCTCGGGCTTTTCACAAACTGGCCGTCATCTGAAAACGCCATCGCGCCTTTTTCAGCCATATCGCCCATTTCGGCAAGCTCCTCGCCTTTTTCGCCTTTGGAAATCGCACCTACGACTTCGACATGCGCGTAGCTTTCTTCTTGGGCTCTCTGGCGAATGCCGGCAACCGTAATCGCGTTATCGATTACGGGCTTCGTATTCGGCATGCAAGCAACGGTCGTCACGCCGCCCGCGGCGGCAGCCATCGTCCCAGAAATAATGTCTTCTTTGGCTTCAAGGCCCGGTTCTCGCATATGCGTATGAACGTCGACAAGGCCCGGCGCGACCACTAAACCCGTCGCGTCAAACGTTTCGTCTGCCGCTCCTAAATTTGTACCTAAAGCCACGACTTTGCCGTCTTCGATGAGAATGTCGGTGACGGCATCGATATTCTGACTCGGATCGACGAGTCTTCCGCCTTTAATCAATGTTTTCAATTTCGTCTCCTCCGATAAGCGTCAGGTATAAAAGCGCCATGCGAACGGCTACGCCGTTATGGACTTCTTCTCGAATCTTGGCTTGCTCGCAGTAGCCGAGCTCCCAAGAGATTTCAAGTCCGCGATTCATGGGGCCGGGGTGAATGAGGGTGACGTCGGGTTTGGCAAGCGCGAGGCGCTTTTCGTTAAGCCCGAAGATGCGCGAGTATTCGCGTGTCGAGGGGAATAGCCCTTTCTTTTGGCGTTCAAGCTGAATGCGAAGGACGTCGACGACGTCCGCGCCTTCGAGCGCTTCTTCGATACGGTTATGAACGGTAACGCCGAGCGCTTGCGCGTCATGCGGCAAAAGAGGCACGGGGCCCGCGATATGGACGTCCGCGCCCAACTTATTCCATGCGGCGATATTGGAGCGCGCGACGCGCGAGTAAAGAATGTCGCCCAAAATCACCATCTTGAGGCCTTTAAAGTCTTTACCCGTTTCGCGAATCGTTAAGAGGTCAAGTAGCGCTTGCGTCGGATGAGCGTGCGCGCCGTCACCCGCGTTTAAAACGACCGGGCGGGCAATCGACGCCGCGTATTTCGGCGCCCCTTCGACAGGCGAGCGAATGACAATCGCGTCGCAATTCATCGACTGAAACGTTAATACCGTGTCGCGTAAGCATTCGCCCTTGGCGACGCTCGAAGCCGCGGTATTGATATTGATGACGTCTGCGCCGAGATATTTCCCCGCGAGTTCGAAAGACGTTCTCGTGCGGGTCGACGCTTCGTAAAAGAGATTGATGATAGATTTACCGCGAAGAAGCGGCAGTTTTTTCTCGTCTCGCTCGAGCACCTTCTTCATTTGGGTTGCCGTATGAAGGATGAGCTCGATTTCCTCGACGGTCAGGCTCGCGATATCGAGGATGTCTCGTCCGAGCAAGGCTGACTTCGTAATGGCCATGTGGTCGTCTCCGGTATGTCAAAAAGAAAATCGCCTTTAATCTCGACCCTTTGAGACAAAGCCCGTAAGAAAAAGCCTTCCCGTACCGTGAGTACAAGAAGGCGCACGACTATTTGGCTTTAAGCCGCGAAGCTGCCCTTGAAAGTCTCACGGGACTTTGTTTAAAGGGTCTTGATAAATTGCGGTATTCTACCGCCGATGTTTGTCGCCCGTCAATGCGACAAAACCACTTTTTGAATCCGACTTTCGGATTCTTCTTTTTGTTTATTTTTCAAAGAGTTAGGCGTCTACTCTTGCGCTAAACGCTGAGTGATTTCGCTTAGCATCAACGCGATTTTTTCGGGCTCTAACGCACCTTTGGCGGCAAGCCCCAAAGCCCCCACGACGGGGCTAAAACGCGGCGCGCAAAGCGTAAAGCCCGCTTTCCGCATTTCGCGAGCCAAAGGCGCGAGAATCACGTCTTTACCCGCAAAAAGGCCTCCGAAGTAAGAAACCCGCACGGAGTTTGTTTCAAAGCGCAATTGACGTCTGACGGCACAAGCCAAGTCGGTTAATTCTTTTGCGGCGTTTTCGTAAATTTCAAGTGCGCTTACGTCGCCCGCTTTGGCTAAATCGAGCGCCGTTAATTGCAATTTCGCTAAAAGGGTTGAGTCTAGCCTTACGTTTTCTTCTAAAAAACCCGCCATCAAAATATCGTCCGCGAATCCGAGTCGGGTTTTAAGTTCCGCGTAGAGCGCCGTTTTCGGACTTCTGCCGTCGGCTTGTCTGACAAAGCGATTTATGAGTTCTCGCCCGACCCAGGAGCATGAACCCTCGTCTGCAAATAAAATCGACCAGCCACCAGCCCGCGCTTCGCTGCCTGATTCGTCCTGCCCGTAAGCAATCGACCCCGTTCCCGCAACCAAATGAATCCCCGCTTCGCAGGCCAAGGACCCTGCCCAACCCGCGACCGCGTCGTTTCGAACGGTGAGTCGTGCTTTCGGGAGCTTTTTTTCTAAAAAGGCGGGTACCGCTTCTTCGCTTCCCGAGACTTCCCCATAAGTCGTAAGACCGAACATCGCGCCCGTCACGGCTTCCGGGGCTACGCCCGCGTCACTTAAAACCGTCGTGAGACTTTCATCCATAAAGGATAGAAAGCCGTCGATTCCGAGGTAGGCGATATTGCAGCCGCCGAAAGCGCGATGCGATAAGAGGTACCCCGATTCATCACAAAGCACCCATTCGGTTTTGGTCGAACCCCCGTCACATCCGATGAAATACGTCACTTTTTTATCGCCTTTTTCTCATTAGCACGAATCTTGATTCTAACAAAGGGCGAGGCAATCTCTTTGAAATGTCTCGCAAATCTCCTTAAAGCTTCGCCCGCGGTTTGTTACAATGTAGAGTACTTCAATACGTCTTTGCTTGCGAGAGTCCCATGATTGATTTCAGCGAAAGAGCAGACATACTCATTCGTTTTGCTTGCGGCGCACTTATTGCGTTCGGCTGTTATCTTGTCGTCCAACCGTTTATGACGGCGATTTTGTTGTCGGCCATTATCGTGGTCGTCAGTTGGCCGTTATTTTTGCGCTTAAATAATTTCTGCCAAGACAAAAAAATCATCTCGAGCTTTTTGATGGTGCTCATTCTCACCTTTTGCGTCATCATTCCGCTCTCGCTTATCTCAATCATCATCGCGCAACAGTTACCGGGCGCCGTCACGAACTTAACGAACGCCCTTAAAAACTTCACGATGCCGACCTGGATCGAGACGATTCCTTATATCGGCCCTTGGTTACAAAAAGAATTCGTTTTCACGATCGAGCCCGCGGCGATTGCGGGCATTGCCGAAAAAATCATCAATCCGATCAGCCAGGAAGTTTTAAATTTCGCGGTCGTTATCGGTAAAAGCCTCGTTCAGATTATTCTCGTCGTTTTAATTAGCTTCTTCTTTTATAAAGACGGCGAAATCATCGCGCGCAAGGTGCTCGAATTCCTCGAACGTGTCTCGGGCGACTTAAGCGCGGAATTTTCGGTCATCGCGGTCACGACCACGCGTAGCGTCGTTTACGGTATCGTCGGAACGGCCCTAGGGCAAGCGATCGTCGCTTTCATCGGCTTCGCGATCGCGGGCGTGCCAGGCGCTCTTTTACTTTCCATCGCCGTCTTCGTGCTTTCGGTCGTTCCCGTCGGACCGCCTTTGGTTTGGGGGCCGGTCGCGTTTTGGCTATATTCCCAGCACGAAATCGGTATGGCGGTTTTCATGGTGCTTTGGGGACTTTTGGCGGTCGCTAGCGTCGACAATTTCTTAAAGCCCCTTTTGATCGCCCGCGGTTCGCCCTTACCCTTGTCGCTTGTCTTTTTGGGCGTTTTCGGCGGCGTTATCGCGTTCGGTATTTTGGGTCTTATCATCGGTCCCGTGGTGCTCGCGGTCGGGGTCTCCATGTTTAAGATTTGGCTCGGGAGGCGCTCTCGCTCGAACTTAAGAAAGCTCCTTCAAAAGAAAGCTCCCGAACCCAATCCGCAGATGAATCGCCCGACGCAGGCAACGACCGCGCCTCGGAATCCCCCGAGACGAAATCACCCGAAAACTTTCGGTAGCGGCCGCAAGTCTTAAAGCGACTATAAAAGCGAATCAAACAAAGTGATTCGCTTTTTTCATACCCTCGGTTTTCATTGGTTTGTCAATTCGTTAGCGATTACAATCACAATCGTTGTTCATTTCTTTTTCCCAAGGAGAATTTCTCATGGCCAAAGAAGCCCATCTTCGCGGCAAAATCAAAGAGCCGCCCGCACCCGAAGTCATGCAATACTTAGTCGGACCGCAATTGACCCCCGTTGAGATCAAACGCGCTTTCCGTCACTATGTGCTTTGCAACAAAGCGCACGTTTTGATGCTCGCCAAACAAAAGATCATCGGTAAAGACGCTGCGAGAAAGATTTTGAAAGTTGCCAAAGACATGGGCGATATGGGTGATGAACCCACTTTCAAGATGCGTACCGATTTGGAAGAAATCTACTTTAATCTTGAAAACTATTTAATCACGAAGACGAGTCTCGAAGTGGGCGGCCAGCAACATACAGCGCGTTCCCGTAACGACCTTCATGCCGCTGCCGAGCGCTTAGAAGCTCGCGCGGCGTACTTCGAAGTCTGTCGCGCCTATATCGCGCTTCGCGAAACGCTTTTGACGCTCGCGAAAAATAATACCGACGCCGTCATGAGCGGCTACACCCACTTGCAACCTTCCGAACCGATTACGTTCGCGCACTATTTGAGCGCCGTTTTAGCCTCTCTTGACCGCGCCTACGCTCGCTTGGAAGAAGCCTACGCGCGTCTTAACTTAAACGCCCTCGGCGGCACCTCGATGGGGTCGACGACGTGGAATATCGATCGCCGTTACACGACGAAGCTTATGGGCTTTGACGGTCTTGTCGAAAACTCGATCGACTGCGTCGGAAGTCGCGACTACATGGTTGAAATCGCGCACGACTTGGCTGATTTCGGTTTGACGATCAGTCGCCTCGCGATGGATTTGTGGATTTGGTCGACGCCGGAGTACGGCTACTTAGAAGTGCGCGACGCGGTCGCCGCGTGCTCTTCGATCATGCCGCAAAAGAAAAACCCGTGGACGTTCGAAAGCCTCAGAAGCATGGCTTCTCGCATCAAAGCCGATGCCGACGCGGTGTGGATGACGGTCAAAGGCGTTCCCTACACCTTTACGGTCGAAGTCGCAGATCAACAGACGCCGTTCTGGCCTTGTGTTGAAGAATCGATTGCCGCGATGCGTATCTTGTCCGCGACGGTCACGGGCATGAAAGTTAAAAAAGACGTCATGGTCAAAAAGGCCGCGGCAAACTTCTGCACGGTTACGGAGCTTGCGAACTTCCTCGTGAGAATCGACGGCTTTAGCTTCCGCGCCGCTCACGAAATCGTAGCCGACGTCGTCGAATACATGCTCGTTCACGGCTTAAAGGCAAACGAAATCGATCGCAAGATTCTCAATAAGATTACGCAAAAACTCTTTAAGAAAGATTCCAAGATGTCGGAATCCGACATCAAGGACGCACTCGACCCCGCTCGTAGCGTGAGTCTTCGCGCCGTCGAAGGCGGTTCCGCGCCTAAAGAAGTTAAGCGTCAATTGGGCATCTTGGAAGCCAATTTGAAGGCCAATAAGAAGACCCTTGCTAATCGCGAAAAGGCGGTCGAAAAAGCGCTTGCCGCTTGTGACGCCGAAGTCGCGAAGTTATTGAAGAAGTAACGGCCTTTTGACCAACAAAACGGGGCCGTTCGAATGAATGCCGTCGGCCCCGTTTTTGATAAGTAAACCAAATGCGCACCGTCTCTCGCTTGAAAGGTCCTTTTTATATTCTTGTGAGTTGCTTATTTTTTAGCATCACGGGGACCTTGCAGCAAATCGCGCCTAGCGACGCGACGCCTGTCGTCATCACCGAAGTGAGAATGGCCATCGGTGCCTTAACGCTTTGGATTTGGTGTCGGATCAACGGCGAAAGTAAAACCCCGTGGTTCATCGTTCCCAAAAAGACCCTCGCGATGATGGTCGGTTGCATTTGTTTTTACCAACTTTGCTTTTTTAATGCCGTGCGTGAAGTGGGGGTCGCGGTCGGCACTGTGGTTTCGATCAGCTCCGCGCCCGTCTGGGCCGCGATTGTCACCTGGATTGTCTTTCGCATCAGGCCGGGTCGCTATTGGTTTGTCGCGACCGCGTGCGCG
>DNBE01000092.1 GCA_003543795.1 Sutterella sp. | reverse complement strand
AACCCGACGGGGCCGCTTCATCTCGGGCACGCAAGACAAGGGGTTTTGGGTGACGTTTTAGCGGGCGTTTTTAAAGCGCGCGGGTTTGATGTCGTGCGCGAGTTTTACTATAACGACGCGGGCGTTCAAATCGATACCTTAACGCAATCGGTTCGCGCCCGAGCGCTCGAAATCCAGGGCATCGCCGAACCCTTCCCCGAAAACGGCTACAAGGGTGACTACATCCGCGATATCGCGGAGAGTTTTCTCGCGCGCCAAACCGTCCGTACGCGTGACGGGATAGACGTCACGGCTTCGGGCAACGTAGAAGATACGGCTAACCTTCGCGCTTATAGCGTCACTTACCTTCAAAACGAACAAGACGCGGACTTGAAAGCGCTCGGTATCGCGTTTGATAACTTTTATCTTGAAAGTTCGCTATATACCGACGGTCTTGTCGAAGAAGCGGTCGCAGCCTGCGTTAAAAGCGGCGCGACTTACGAAAAAGAAGGCGCCCTTTGGCTAAAGACGACGGATTTTCCGGGCATCGCGGACGATAAAGACCGCGTCATGCGTAAGTCCGACGGTCACTACACGTATTTCGTGCCCGATATCGCCTATCACTTAAGAAAATTTACCCGCGGCTTTACGCAAGCGATTGACATTCAGGGCTCCGACCACCACGGGACAACCGCGCGCGTAAGAATCGGCGTTCAACTCGCGGGGCGCGTTTTGGGTCTTGACATCCCTTGCCCCTATCCGCACTACATCTTGCACAAGATGCTTAAAGTCGTGCGCGACGGCGAAGAAGTCAAAATGAGTAAACGCGCGGGAACGTACGTAACGCTTCGAGACCTCGTCAACTGGGTCGGACGCGACGCCGCGCGCTATTTTCTCGTGAGCCGCAAAGCCGATACCGAATTCGTGTTTGATGTCAATCTCGCGCTTTCGCGCTCGGACGACAACCCCGTCTTTTATTTGCAATACGCGCACGCGCGTATCGAAAGTATTTTCAGACAAGCTAAAGAATCGGGGATTGACACCGACCGCGCACGTTTGGCCGCGGCGGACCTTTCTCTTTTATCTCAATCGAGCGAGCAAAACCTCATCGTGCGCCTGTCGCAATATCCGGCAACGCTCGAGCAATGCGTACGAGATGAAACGCCGCACCTTTTGTGCATTTATTTAAAAGACCTCGCGGCGGGTTTCCACGCTTTTTACAATACGCAACGCGTCCTCACCGAGGACGCCGAACTGACGACGAGCCGACTCGCGCTTTTAGAAGCCGTGCGAATCGTGCTTCGAAACGGCTTCGCGCTTTTAGGTATCGAAGCCCCCGAAAGGATGTAATATGCCCCGTTTAGTTCCTCAGAGATCTAATTCTTCTTACCTCATCCTCGGTCTTTTAATCGGGATGCTCGTCGGATTCGTGTTTTGCGCGACAATCGCGGTCGTTTTAACGAATACGCCGATTCCTTTCGTCGATAAAGTCGAACATACGAATCGTCCAATCGACGTCTCGAAACTTGATAACAAAGACCCTAACGAAGGACTACGCGACTTTTTATCCCAATCGGGCGACAAGGGCGACGCCGTCGCTTCCGTCGAGCACGTCACGGTCGAGCGCGATGTCGCGCTTGTGAACGCCCCCGCGACGCAGTCGGGCTTAACGCTTCGAGTCGGTATCTATCGCACGGAAAAAGCGGCCGAAAACGTCTGCGCGGATCTCGCGCTTAAAGGTATTGAAGCCGATACCGTTCCCTCGAACGAGAATAATCTCTCGGTTTACAAGGTCTATATCAGCTCTCCCTTCCAAAACGAGGAAGAAGCAAAACAAATGCAACAGATGCTTTTACAAAGCGGCTACAAGTCCGTTCTCGAAAAGCATTAAGTTGTAGCTTTTTACGCCCTCGCGGCAAGGAATAAGACCGATGCGTTGCGACAAAAGCATCTTCAAGGCCTATGACATCCGAGGCGTTTCGGGCGTTTCTTTAACCGAAGACATCTTTGCAGCAATCGGCGCGGTGCTTGCGCGCGTTTATATCGCTCAAGGCCAGACGCGCGTCGCGGTCGCTTGCGACGGGCGCCTCTCGAGCCCTGCTTATAAAGAGGCACTCATCCGAGGTCTCGTTACGGCACCCGTTACCGTCGAAGATATCGGCGCCGTCGCGTCTCCCGTTGCCTATTATCGAAGCTTACAGACGACAGAGGGCAACGCCCTTGTCATTACCGCTAGCCACAACCCGAAGGACTATAACGGCCTTAAAGTCATGGTCAAAGGCCTTCCCTTTTACGGCGATGACTTAAAACAATTGGGGGAAGACGTCGAAGCGCTTGACGCGCTGCCGAGTCAAGTGCTCGGACGCGTCGAAGTCGACAATAATGCCGAGAGGCAATATCTCGAAGCGCTTTTTAGCGACATCGCTTGCGAGCGACCCATACGAGTCGCCTTTGATTGCGGAAACGGCATTACGGGACAAATCGCGCGTCGTATTTTTGAGAAAATCGGCGCGAAAGCGACCGGTTTATATGAAACGGTCGACGGTCGATTCCCTAACCATGAAGCCGATCCTTCGAAAGCGCCTAATCTTGCGGACCTCATCAAAACCGTTTGCGAAGGGGACTTTGAGATCGGTATCGCCTTTGACGGCGACGGCGATAGAATCGGCGTCGTAACGAAGGCGGGACACATCATTCACCCCGATCGGCTTTTAATGCTTTTTGCCAAAGACTGCCTTTCGCGCGAAAAAGGCGCCAAAATCGTCTACGACATCAAATGTTCGAGGCGCTTAACAGAAGTGATCGAAAAAGCGGGCGGGATTCCCTTTATGAGTCCCACGGGGCACTCCTTTATCCAAAAAGCCGTCATCGAAGAAAAGGCGCCTCTCGGAGGCGAAATGAGCGGGCATATCTTTTTTAACGACGCGCGCGCCTTCGGTTTTGATGACGGGATGTACGCGGCGGCTAGACTTCTAGAAATCGTCTCCCGTTGCCCCGACGCGAGTGCCGAACTCGAAGGTTTGCCCGATGCCGTCAACACCCCCGAAATTCAAATTGCCGCGCCCGACGCCCACGCGCGCGTCGCGGCCATTCAAGAAAAAGCGCGCTTTAAAGGCAATCCCATCGTCAGAACAATCGACGGCATTCGTCTTGATTTTGAGGACGGTTTCGCGCTTTGTCGGGCTTCGAACACGACGCCCGTCCTTGTCCTGCGTTTAGAAGGCGACGATCGCGTGTCGCTCCTTCGCATTGCCCGAATCTTTAGCGAAGGGCTCGAACCCTTTAGCCCGGGCATTACGCAAATTCTCGAGGAAAAATTATGTCTTTAAACGTTTTTATCACCGGAGCTTCGAGCGGCATCGGCGCGGCGCTCGCGCGTGAGTTCGCTTCTCAAGGCGCGACGCTAGGCCTTGTCGCGCGTAAACGCGAAGGACTCGAGGCACTGATCGCGACATTACCCAACCCCGAGCGCCATCGGGCGATCGTGTGCGACGTGACCGATAAAGACCGTTTAATCGAGCTTGCCCGACAGTTCGACAGCGACTGCGGCGGTACCGATATCGTCATTGCCTGCGCGGGGATTTCGGTGGGCGTTAAAACGCAATACTACGAAGACCTCGAAGTCATGCAAAAGGTCTACCAAACGAACGTTTTCGCGATGGCTAATACCTTCCACGCGTTTATGCCCGCGATGATCGAGCGCCATCGCGGCACGCTCGTCGGAATCGCGAGTGTGGGCGGCATTCGCGGAATGCCAGGCACCGAAGCGTACGCTTCAAGCAAGTCCGCGGTAATCACTTATTGCGAAAGCCTTCGCGTCGAAATGCGCAAGCACGGTGTTTCCGTCGTGACGATTTCGCCGGGGTTTGTGAAAACCGCTTTAACGTCGGTCAATAAGTATCCGATGCCCTTTATTCTTACGCCTGACGAATTCGCGAAAAAAGCCGCTCGCGTTATTCTTGCCAAACGCCCCTATCGAACCATTCCGTGGCAAATGGGGTTAGTTGCCAAAATCCTTCGCGTACTGCCGCCCTGGCTTTTTGACAGAATCTTCGCTAACCGCCGACAAAAGCCGAGAAATAACGAAATCCATCGGGTCT
>DNBE01000157.1 GCA_003543795.1 Sutterella sp. | reverse complement strand
CCGATACTCGTTGCGGCGGGGTCGCCTTCGTAGGCGGCTTGCGCGTCCGTATAAAGCGCCGCGCGAATCTGAGGCAAGGTGTCGGTAAAAGCGTACGTTTTGTCATAAGCCACCTGGCGAAGGGCGGCGGGATCGTAGGTTTCGCCCGCGCAGCTAAAAGCCATCCCTCGATAGACTTCGCCCGCTAAAAGCGCTTGGATTTTTTGAAGTTTGGAAGAAATATCTTCGGCTAGCGACTGACGATTGAAAGTCGCGTTACCGAAGTAGCCCGGGAAAAGCACGCTTTTGAGTTCCTCGATAATCGTCGCGAGCGTCGCGCGCGAGGGAAGGGGAATGATTGCGTGTTTTTCGGTTAAAACAGGGGCGAGACTTTCGGCGCTCGCAAGCGAGGCAGATAAACGATCTAAAGCGCGAAGACCGCTTTTAGGTGTGGTTTTAGTCAAGGTTTACCTTCAAAAAAATCAAGGATCGGAAATCAGGGCTCGTATTGTACCAACAAAGCTTTGAGACCTCTTGAATTCGACAGGACCAGCCCCCATATCTAGCGGTATCGAAGATATTTTTTGAGAAAAAGAGTGGATTTATGAAAAAAACGCACGGATTTCAAACGGAAGTCGCGAAATTACTCGACCTATTAGCCAATTCCCTTTACTCCAATAAAGAAGTTTTCCTAAGAGAATTGATTTCAAACGCCTCGGACGCGATCGATAAGCTTCGGTTTTTGTCGATTACCGACGCAAAACTTTTAGAAGACGTTCCCGAATTCAAAATCACGGTTAAAGCCGACCGTGACGCGGGGACGCTCGAAATTACCGATAACGGTATCGGGATGACGCTTGAAGACGCCGATACGCATTTGGGTACCATCGCGAAATCGGGGACCGAAGCGTTCTTTAAGAATCTTTCGGGAAATGACGCCAAGACGAGTGAACTCATCGGCCAATTCGGGGTCGGTTTTTATTCTGCTTTTATTGTGGCTGACCGCGTCACCGTCATGAGTCGCGCGGCGGGCCACCCCGCTAAAGAAGGCGTTCTTTGGACTTCTGACGGGCACGGGACGTTCGAGTCCGAAATGACGGAAGTCCCCGAGCGCGGCACGAAAGTCATTTTGCATTTAAAGGATGATGCCAAAGACTTTCTTGAAGCTTGGAATTTAAGACAAGCCATTACGAAATACTCCGACCATATTTCGGTGCCGGTTTATCTTTGGGAAGAAAAGTTTGACGAAAAAGCGCCCGAAGACGAAGAAAAGAAAGCGCCCGTGTTTGAATTCACGCAAGTCAATGACGCCAAAGCGCTTTGGACTCAAAACGCTAAAGACATTACCGAAGAACAATATCGCAATTTCTATAAGCACTTGTCGCACGATTTCGATGACCCGTTAACGTGGTCGCATAACCGCGTTGAAGGCGAACTCGAATATACGACGCTACTTTACGTGCCGAAAAACGCGCCCTGGGACTTATTTAATCGAGACCAAACCAAGGGTTTGAAACTCTTCGTGCAGCGCGTTTTCATCATGGATCAAGCCGAACAGTTCTTACCCAACTATTTACGCTTTATTAAGGGGCTCGTTGATACGAAAGATTTGCCTCTTAATATCTCGAGGGAACTTTTACAAGAATCGCCTGTGACGACCAAACTCAAAAAAGCCGTCACGAAACGCGTTTTGACGATGATTGAGAAATTGGCGGCGGACAATGAAAAGTACACGCAATTTTGGAGCCAGTTCGGGCGCGTCATGAAGGAAGGCCCGGTCGAAGACTACGCCAATCGCGAGACAATCGAAAAGCTCTTACGATTTGCTTCGACCGCAAACGAAACCGCCGAACAAAACGTAAGCCTTGCCGATTACGTTTCTCGCATGAAAGAAGGCCAAAAAGCGATTTATTACTTAATCGCGCCGAGTTTCGCGACGGCGTCAACGTCGCCTTATCTCGAGCAACTAAAGAAAAAGGGGATTGAGGTTCTTCTTTTAACCGATCGAATCGACGAGTGGCTCATGGGCTCTTTAACGGCATTTGACGGTAAAGAATTTATTAGCGTTACCGAAGAGGATTTAAAGCTCGGGGATTTGGAAGATACGGTTGAAGATTCCGAAACCCAAAAAGACGAAGCGAAAGCATTAATCGAGCGTTTTAAAGCCGCTTTGGGCGATACCGTCACGGATGTTCGGACCTCTAAACGGTTAACGGAGACGCCTGCCGTTGTCGTCAACCCCAAGGGAGCGTCCGTCACCGCGCAAATGCGCCGTATGATGCAAGCGATGGGGCAAGACTTGCCCGAGACGAAATATAGCCTTGAAATCAATCCCGAGCATCCTCTCATTGCTCGCGCGATGAAAGAAACGGATGAAGCGAAATTTACCCAATGGGCGCAATTTTTCTATGATCAGGCGCTTTTCTCCGAACAGGGTGAGTTATCTAATCCCAACGATTTCGTTCGCCGCATGAACGCGTTGCTTTTGGGCTGATTTTTTTCCTTGGTTTCATCAAGACACACGTTATTAAACGTGTGTCTTTGTATATACAAAACTATATTTTATCTATATAATCAGCGGCTAAAGATGTGCGATGTATAACTTAAATTTAACGGAGTTTTCTATGGCACAGACCCTCGTGAGTTTTCGGATGGATCCCGAACTCAAGCGTCAATTCGAAGAAACGTGTGGCCTGCTCGGTATGACGATGACGACCGCGTTTACGATGCTCGCCCAAAAAATGGTTCGCGAGCAAAGGTTACCTTTTGAAGTCAATATTGATCCGGCTTACGCCGCTCAGAAGCGAATCGGGCTCAGAGAATGAATCAAACGATTACACCTGAAAAAATCAAAGTATTGCACGGGCTCGAGCCCGTGAAAATGCGTCCCGGTATGTATACCGTGACGGAAAACCCTTTACACATCATCCAAGAAGCAATCGATAACGCGTGCGATGAGGTGCTCGCGGGCTTTGCCAATAAAGTCAGCGTCGTCCTTTGCGCGGACGGTTCCGTTATCGTTGAGGATAACGGCCGCGGGATTCCTGTGGGCGTCCATCCCGAAGAAGGGGTGCCCGCGATTGAACTCGTTTTTACGCGCTTACACGCGGGCGGTAAGTTTGATAAGGGTAAGGACGGTCTTTACGCCTTTTCGGGCGGTTTGCACGGCGTAGGCGTATCGGTGACGAACGCGTTATCCAAACGCCTCGAAGTTACCGTCTGGAGCGCGGGCGAAGAGCACCATATCGCGTTTTGCGCGGAAGACGTCGTTAGCCCCTTATCGACGGTTCCCACAACGCGCGCGAAGCGCTATACGGGCACGCGTATTCGGATTTGGCCCGATGCCAAATATTTCGATAAAGCCGACATTCCGGTCGAAGGCTTAAAGAAACTGTTGCAATCCAAAGCCGTGTTGCTTCCTGGGTGCGAAGTCGCCTTTACGAGCGAAATCAATCCTTCAGCTTCTCAGACGTGGAAATTTACGGGCGGCTTACTCGAATATTTACAAAGCGAGATGGGTGAAACGACGCCTTTTGTATCGCCCTTCGAAGCTTCTGGCTACGCAACGGACGACACGCAATTCGAAGAAGGCGAAGGCGCGACCTGGGCCGTCATCTGGCACGAAGAAGGCTCGACCGTTAGGGAAAGTTTCGTAAACCTCATTCCCACGACTTTGGGCGGCACGCACGAAGCAGGTTTAAGGGACGGTTTATACCAAGCGCTCAAAGCCTTTATGGAAGAGCGAAACCTCATGCAAAAAAGCGTCAAGCTTTTAATCGATGACGTGTTTTCACGCGCGTCCGTGATTTTGAGCGCCAAGGTTTTCGAGCCGCAATTCCAAGGTCAAACGAAGGAACGCCTCACCAATAAAGATGCCGTTCGTATGGTGAGTTTCTTTGTCAAAAACGCTTTTGAGTATTGGCTCAACACCCACGTCGACGAAGGTCGAAAGCTCGCGGAGCTTGCGATTCGTCAGGCGCAGGCGAGACAACATTCGGCTAAAAAGCCCGTCAAAAAGAAGAGTTCGCCGGTCGCGGTATTGCCCGGCAAACTCACCGATTGCGAAAGTGATGATATTCGTCAAAACGAACTCTTTTTAGTCGAAGGCGATTCCGCGGGCGGATCCGCGAAAAAAGGCCGTGATAAGGACTTCCAAGCCGTGTTGCCTTTGCGAGGCAAGGTCTTAAACACCTGGGAAGTGCCGGGCGACAGAATCTTCGGCAATCAAGAAATTCATGACATTTCGGTCGCAATCGGGGTCGACCCCCATACGCTAGCCGATACGCCCGATATCAGCGGCTTGCGCTACGGCAAAATCTGCATCATGGCTGACGCCGACGTAGACGGCTCTCATATCCAGGTTCTTTTATTGACGCTTTTTTATAAGCACTTCCCGCACCTCATCCGTACGGGCCATATCTATGTCGCGAGACCGCCTCTATTTCGCGTGGATATTCCGAAAATCGGGAAAAAACCCGCGAAGACGGTCTATTGCTTAGACGAAAAAGAGCTCGCGGGTATCCGTCAAAAGCTAGCCAAAGACCAAATCGCGGAAGACAAAATCACGGTCTCTCGCTTTAAAGGCTTGGGTGAGATGAGTGAGCAGCAACTCTGGGAGACGACGCTAAATCCCGATACGAGACGCTTGATGCCGGTGACATTTGACGATTTGAGTACGGAAAAGACCTCTGCCATTTTC
>DNBE01000023.1:6524-8586 GCA_003543795.1 Sutterella sp. | reverse complement strand
GGGACGGATTACGAACGAAGCGAGGCTCGTTGCTTCCGTTCCTGCCGTTAAAACCGCGCTCGAAGCGGGTGCCGCCGTCATGGTCATGAGCCATCTCGGACGCCCCGTCGAAGGGGAGTTTTCGGCTGAAAATTCGCTCGCGCCTGTTGCCAAACGTATGGGTGAACTATTGGGCTGCGCGATGCCTGTTGTCGCCGACTACCTCGAAAAACCCGTCGACGTGAAGGCGGGCGAGGTTGTCATGCTTGAAAATTGCCGCTTCAATAAAGGCGAAAAGAAAAATGTCGACGAGCTTGCCAAACGCTACGCCGAACTCTGTGACGTTTACGTCAACGACGCTTTCGGGACCGCGCACCGCGCGCAAGCCTCAACCCACGGGGTCGCGCGTTTTGCGAAAGTCGCTTGCGCGGGTCCGCTTTTAGCGGCCGAAATCGAGGCGCTCACCCAAGCGGTCGAAAACGCGAAGCGCCCGCTACTTGCGATTGTCGGCGGCTCGAAAGTTTCGACAAAACTCACGATTTTGAATAACTTACTCGATAAAGTCGACACGCTTGTCGTCGCGGGCGGTATCGCTAATACCTTCTTGGCAGCACAAGGCCTCAAAATCGGGACGTCTCTTGCCGAACCCGATTTGATTGAAGAATGCCGCACGATTTTGGCGAAAGCTAAAGCGCTCGGTAAATCCGTACCGCTTCCGGTCGATGCCGTTGTCGCGAAGGCCTTTAGTAACGACGCGCCCTATCGCGTTTGCGATGTGAACGACGTTGCCGACGATGAAATGATTCTCGATATCGGGCCGAAATCCGTGCAAGCGCTTTGCGAAGCCGTCAAAGCGAGCGCTACGGTCGTCTGGAACGGCCCGGTCGGCGTTTTCGAGATGAGTCACTTCGCGCTCGGTACCGAAAAACTCGCGCAAGCGGTTGCCGAAGCGACCGACGCGGGCACGTTCTCGATTGCGGGCGGCGGCGATACGGTGAGCGCCGTGAGTGTCTTTAAGATTCGTGATCGCGTAAGTTACATCTCGACGGGCGGCGGCGCCTTCCTCGAATTCCTCGAAGGGAAAAAGCTACCCGCTATCGCGATTCTCGAAGAAAGACGCGAAGGCTAAGGGTTTCTTAAGCTAGAAAATCAACATCCCCGCTTTTATCAAGCGGGGATGTTTTATGTCTGTGAAAAGCTTTTTTAGGACGATTTCTTCGCTTTCAAAATCTTAAATATCGCGAAACTGACGGTCGGAACGAGGGCGCAACTAATGCCTAAAAGCAAAATAGCCGTCAGATGGTTTTTGATAAAGGGGATGTTTCCGAAGAGGTGTCCCATCCAAATAAGTCCCGCGCCCCAACAGACGGCGCCCGTAATTGAGTAAAACTGGAAATAGCCTTTAGGCATGTCGCCCGCGCCCGCGACAAGCGGCGCAAAAGACCGAACAATCGGAATAAAGCGCGATAAAAAGATGGTTTTACCGCCGTGCTTAACATAAAAGACGTGCGTTTTATTGAGCGCTTTGCGATCGAGCCACCGGTAATCTTTTTCGTAAACTTTCTGTCCGAGCCAATGCCCGATCATATAGTTCGTAGTGTTCCCAAGGCTTGCGCCGACGATAACGACCGCGCAAAGGTACCAAGGGTCAATCACCCCCGTCGCCGTGACGGCGCCCGCGACGAAAAGAAGCGAATCGCCGGGCAAAAACGCCATCACCACGACCCCCGTTTCTAAGAAAAAAATCATGAACATCACGACATAAATCATGATGCCGTAACGCGTCGCGACAGTGACGAGAAAGTGGTCGGTGTGCGTGAAAAGTTCGGGTAAAAGGGACCAATCCATGGATGTTTCTCTGCTCTTAGCACGGTATTTTAAAGGAAGATTGCGCGCTTCGTTGCTAATATTGCGCCTAAAGAAAAAGTGAATCAATCACTGCAATCCAAAATAGATTTTTATTGATAGAGACCATGACGCAACGTATTCGGGCATTGCCTGACGAACTCATTAGCCAAATCGCGGCAGGCGAAGTCATCGAACGCCCGGGTTCCGTGATTAAAGAACTCGTCGAAAACGCGAT
>DNBE01000023.1:0-6409 GCA_003543795.1 Sutterella sp. | reverse complement strand
AGCGTCAAAGATGACGGCTCGGGGATCGAAAAAGATGACCTCGCGCTTGCGCTTACGCGCCACGCGACGAGCAAAATCGCAAATTTGGGCGACCTTGAAGACGTGAGAACGTACGGGTTTCGCGGTGAGGCGCTCGCTTCGATCGCTTCGGTCGCGGACGTCACGATTACCACGCGAACGAAAGAATCTGATTGCGCTTGGGAATTAAGTTCTAAAGGTATTCATCCGGCCGCGGGTGGCCAAGGGACTACGATTGATGTTGCGGAACTCTTTTTTAAAACCCCCGCAAGACGCAAATTTTTAAAGTCGGACGCAACCGAAGCCGCGCATTGTCGCGCGGAGCTCGAACACTTGGCGCTTGCCTATCCGACGATTCGCTTTACGCTACGAAATGAGACGGCGACCGTCTTGACGCTCGCGTCTCAAGAAATGAAAGAGCGCATTCGGGCCATTTTCGGGAAAAGTTTTGCCGAAGCCAGTCGCGAAGTGTTCGCGGAAACGTCTTCGATGCGCATTTTCGGGCTCGCGGGCTTGCCGAGCATCGGTAAAACCCGCACCGAAAACCAAGCCCTTTTCGTAAACGGCCGCTTTGTCAAAGACCGCCTTTTTATGCATGCCGTGAAAGACGCCTACGCGGATGTTTTACACCATCAATTGCAGCCGCAATATTGCCTTTTCCTCGATATCGACCCGAAACTTGTCGACGTGAACGTCCATCCGAAAAAAAGCGAAGTGCGATTTCGGGATTCTCAATCCGTGCATCGCTTCGTGCGGCAAGCCGTGGCGGCGGCGCTTGCACCCGCCTTAGGAGCTGAAAACCAGACGCAGGATAGTCCGAAGGGAGGCTTTGGGGGGCAACACTCCGAATCGCACGAAGGCATCTATAAACCCGAAATCTTAGATCGCTATCTTGACCTCTATACGCCGGGTACGTCTTCGCAAGCGAATATCGAGCGTCTTTTTAGCCAGAAGGTGACTTCTGAGCCTCAGGCTCCTCATGAACACTTCAGGCTCGGGCGCGCGCTAGGCCAAATCGCGGGCATCTTTATTCTTGCCGAAAGTTCTCGAGGGCTCGTAATCGTCGATATGCACGCAGCGCACGAGAGAATCGTTTACGAAAAATTGAAAAAAGCGCTTGACGAGAGCCAAATCGTGAGCCAACAGCTCGTCATCCCGCTCGTTTTTCCGGTTTCAATCGAGGCGATGAAAACCTTTGAAGAGCATCGCGACTGGTTTACCGAGTTCGGGTTTGATTTGCGAGCAGTTTCCGAAACCCACTTATCCCTTGCGGCGGCGCCTGCCGTTATCGGAGGCGAAATCTCGAAAACGGGCGGGGAAGTCATTTTACGGATGATTGACGATATCGCCGCGTTCGGCGCGACCTCGGTTTTAGAAGAAAAGCGTAATCGCCTTCTTGCGACCATCGCATGCCATAGCGCGGTACGCGCCCATCGCTATTTAAGTCTCCCCGAAATGGACGCGCTTCTTCGCGAAATGGAAGTCACCGACCGATCTGGCGAATGTAACCACGGGCGACCCACCTTCGTCGAATTGGGCGTTGACGAGCTTTCGTCATTATTTATGCGAGGCAAATAATGCCTAAGGCGCTTGCTCTCATCGGCCCCACCGCAAGCGGCAAGACGGCCCTTGCGATTGAATTCGCGAAAACATATCCGTGCGAAATCATTTCGATTGATTCCGCTCTCGTGTATCGGGGTATGGATATCGGTAGCGCGAAACCGACAAAAGCCGAGCAAGCGGGGATTGCCCATCACTTAATCGATATTTGCGAACCGAACGAACCCTATAGCGCCGCGGATTTCGTAAAAGACGCCGAGTCATCCATGGCAGAAATCGCCTCCCGCAATCGTCTGCCTTTTCTTGTGGGCGGAACGATGCTTTACGCGAACGCCCTTTTTTACGGTATCGACGAGATGCCGAAGGCCGACCTCGACGTTCGAGCCGAAGTGATGCGCGAAGCTCGAGAGTCGGGGTGGCCCGCGATGCACGCAAAGCTCGAAGCCGTCGACCCGGTCACGGCCGAAAGATTATCGATTAACGACTCTCAAAGAATCGGCCGCGCGCTTGAAGTCTATCGGCAAACGGGACGACCGCTATCGAGCTTTCAGACGGGGAAGAAAGACCGCTATCCCGATATCGTCAAAATAGGTCTTATGCCCACAGACCGCGCGAAATTGCACATGGCGATTCGAAAGCGTTTTCTCGCGATGATCGAAGCGGGGTTTCTTGATGAAGTCAGAACCCTGATGGCTCGAGACGATTTCGACGCGTCAACGCCCGCGATGCGATCTGTGGGTTATCGGCAGGCGATTCTTTACTTAGAAGGAAAAACCACGAAAGAAGCTTTTATTGAAGACGCTTGCACGGCAACAAGGCGCTTAGCCAAGCACCAAATCACATGGATGCGCTCGATGCCGGGGCTCATTTTGATTGACGCGCAAGCTCAAGATGTCCGTGAGCGGTTCTTCGAAAAAGCGCGTGAGGCTTTAAATCTCTAAGTCGTCTGTGTCTTCTTCTTTGGCGCGAGCCTCGCGGATACGATTTTTACCGATCCAAAGCGCGTAAACCAAAAGCATCAAGCCGACAATCATCAAACTAATCGACGTCATCCCCCAAAAGCCTGAAGCGCCGAAGGGGCCTCCCAACCACTGCGCGTAAAACGCGAGATAGTAGCCGCCCGAGAGGCCTAAGCCCCAAAGAAAGATGCCGTAAATGACCATCGGGATAAAGGTGACGCGATAGCCTCTGAGCGCGAAACTCGCCACACCTTGAAGACTATCGAAGACATGATAGAAAATGCCGAAAAGTAGGAGCGGCGCGGCCGTTTTCGCGACGGTTTCTTCGTTCGTGAAGATATCGAAAACGAGGTCTTGCGCGAAATAAAGGGTGACGCTTACGGTGAGCGCAATCGCGGTCACGGCTTTAAGCGTTCTGACCATCGCGAGGTAAGCGACTTCACTATGGCGAGCGCCTAAACTTTGTGCGACTAAAACGCTTGACGTAATCCCGATTGATAACGGCACCATAAAGCAAAGCGCCGTGATATTGGCAACGATTTGATGCGCGGCTAAGGTGACCGGCCCGAGGCGCCCGATAAAAACGGCCATGAAGGTAAAAGAGCTCGACTCGAAAAAAGTCGTAATCCCGATTGGAATCCCGATTTTAAGTTGCTCCTTAAGGCTCTTCATATCGGGCATGTACCAACGGGTGCATTGCATCTCGGCGTAAAACGAATCTTTTTTCCAAGCAAGCACATAGATTGCGAGACTTAACCAAACGAGAATCGTCGAAGAAATCGCGGCGCCCGCACCGCCCAGACCTTCGATAGGACCGAACCCGTACATGAAGACCGCGTTTAGGGGTGCTTTAAGCGCGAGATTGGCTGCGGAAACGTACATCGTAATCCGAGGCTTCGAGACCGCGGAAAAAACCGACACCATAGAGCGGCTTGCTAAAACGGCGGGAATCCCTAAGACGCTCACCAGTAAAAAGACTTCTGCGACATCTTTCACACGACCTGTAACTTGCGATAGCCCCGTCCAAATCCAGGTGTTACCGAGGATCAGCATCCCGATGATTGAGAGTGCGACGACAAGCCAAAGGCTTTGCGAGAGTTCGAACCCGATTAAATCTTTACGCCTTGCGCCGTAATGGTGCCCGACAATCGGGCTTAACCCGTTTAAAACGCCCGCAAGCGCGAGAAAGACGCAGGTCATGGAAGCAGCGCCCAACGCCACCCCCGCGAGGTCCGCGCTACCGAGGTGACCCGCCATAATCGTGTCGATGGTGCCGCCGCCGATAATGCAGACGTTCGCAATCCAAAGCGGAGTGGCTAGGCGGGCAATCGCCCGATAGGATATGTCGGGAGCTTTCAGTTTAGTCATAGACTTTTATCGATAACGAAGAGATACACGCGTCTTTCGTCGGGGCGCGTGTAGACCTTACCGACCGGTTCGTAAAGCTGCCTTTCGGGGTCGTATTTAGCTAGATAATCAAGTTCGGTTAAGCGCCAGGCGCAGCGGTCATCCCCAAAGGTCAACCCCCAATAAGTCAACATGCGCTTTTGGACGTTATTAAGTCCCAAAGGCGCGTAGCAAGCTGACGGCCCCGCGAGCGCCGGGAAGTCGCGACGCATCTCTTGCGCCGCTTTATAGAGCGACTGATTGGCGTTAATCGCGCTCGTAAAAAGATTGACCGTAATGACCGCGACGCACGTAATCCCTACGGCCGATAACCAAGGTCCCTTCCAAAAGTGAACGGGAGCTAGCCCCAGGCGCCAAAGGATTGTAAAAATCCAAATAAGAGTCGCAATCATCGCAAGAGCCAGGCGCATGCCGTGCATGTGAAGGCCGGCGTTCGCGGTAAAGTCGTCGATAAGCGCCACCACCCCTTCGGGCCAGCCCGCGTACCAGGCAATGAAAACCGCCCACAAAATGATGATGACGACGCTTGCGATAACGGTCGAAACGCGATCTAAAAAGCGCCCGGCGGCAGGGCTTGAGGAAACGCCGAAGCCGGCTAAAACGGCTAAGGGCGGCACCATAGCAATCAAAATAATTCTCGGGTGGGTCGCGAAAGCCAACCCGAAAATAAAGATACAAACCGCGGTCACGAGCGCGATTCGAATGTGCGTTCTCGCGCGAATCTTGAAGTAAACCTTCAGGCACCAAAGGGCATATGCCCAAACGGGCCAGGCAAACCATAAAACGTTTTTCGATAACCAATCTTCAAAGCCGCTTCGCGCGTAAAGCGCCATCTCGTACTCAAACCAAGCTCCGAACCATTCTTTGGCGCTTTGGGCATCGGCTATAAAGGCAAGAATCGGCCAAATGAGAATTGTCAGAAACCCCGCGACCAGGAACCCCGCGCGATGCGTAAAGGGGACGCGATAGACGTTTAATTTAGCGTGAAGAACAAGACCCGCTAAAAGCAAAATGAGGCCGAACCAAAAATCGACGCCGATTGCGGCTAAGGCGCAAGCTACGCCTGTGAGAAAAACCGATTTGGCCGTTTGCGATAGCGACCAAACGACGCTCATCATGAATCCGGCCGTGAGACAAAACGCGAGAACGCCGCTCGTGAGTTCGCGCATCGGTAAAAAAAGCCCGAAGGTTGAGATCGCGAGTAATAGCGTCGCGTCCGCCATCAAGCGCGCGTAATCTCGCGAGGGGATGTTTTTCATAAAGGGCAGGGACACAGGTTGCGCTTCGTGGCGCCTTGCAAGATCCCAAGTCGTAAACCAAAGCGCCATGCAGCCGAGCGCGTAAATGGCCGCTACCGATAAGCGAGACGCGGCATCCAAACCGACCGCCCACCCGAAAATCGCGGCCGTAATCGACCCTAACCACACTAAGAGCGGCGCGCCTTGAGTAAGGGGGTCGCCGAGCACCCGAGGGCAAAGGACGTCGATCGCGCGATTCGCGTTCGTTAAGTCGAGAATGCCTGAGAAAACCGTAAGTTCTTCGGAAGACCAAAAATAGCGTCCGATAAGCCCCGGGATGATAAAGCAGGTCAAAAGAACGATAAAAGCCAGACGCGGCAGACGGCTCGAAGCGTCTTCAAGCGGATTGGTCAAAGAATGAATCGGGTTTTTCATAGGCGTTAGCGTCTGACGGTGGCTTTTAAAGGTTAGATACCAAAGGGTAATTGTAGAGAAAGCGAAATAAAAATCGGGCCTACAAAAAAAGAGTCCGGCTCAACGGCCGGACCCTCGCCTCAAAAAGACGACTTATTTCATCTTGGCGTACTTCGCGCGGAACTTTTCAACGCGACCCGCTTCGACGATTCTCGTCTGAGCACCCGTGTAGAAAGGATGGCTCTCAGAAGACGTATCGAGCTTCACAAGCGGATAGGTCTTGCCGTCGATTTCAACGGTTTCTTTGCTCTTAGCCGTCGAATTGATGATGAAGGTCTTATTGATCGTTAAGTCGACGAAAGCGACTTCGCGATATTCGGGATGAATCCCTTTTTTCATGATAGTGCCTCATGATATAAAGCATCGGTTGCCTTGAAGGCCTTGCGCGCTGCGCTAGTCAATGACTAGGTCTTACGCTACGCATGCACGACACGCATCTCCGACTCGGAAAAACGCATTATGCCGAAGAACGGGCTTTTTTTCCAACCTTTTAGCCGCCGCGGCGCATCAAATCGAAGAATTCGTCGTTTGTCTTCGTCGTCTTTAAACGCTCCAAGAGAAATTCCATCGCTTCGACTTCGTCCATATCGGCAATGAGTCGACGCAAAATCCACACTTTTTGTAGAACTTGCGGCTCAAGAAGGAGTTCCTAACGACGCGTGCCCGAGCGAAGAATGTTGATCGCGGGATAAACGCGTTTTTCGGCTAAACGTCTTTCAAGGTGGACTTCCATATTGCCCGTGCCCTTGAATT
>DNBE01000090.1 GCA_003543795.1 Sutterella sp. | reverse complement strand
GCATCGTCGATTTCGGTCGTCTCGAGATTGTCAATTGAAAAGGCTTTAACGGACGCTAAAGGGTAAGACGCAAAAGGACTTAAATCGGGTTCGGGAAGCTTCGCCGAAAACCCGAGCCCCGAAGGAAAATATTTCGCGTAAAAAGATCTCGTGAGCCAATCGTAGGCGCTTTTAATCGCTCCCAATTGAATAAAGAGCGCCAAAGGCGAAAGGCGCATCTTATCGGAGGCTTCGATGAGGGCCTTATAGGCAATCGAATTCTTGTCGGGATTCGTTAAAAGCAAAATCGCGTTTTGGGCAATCGCTTCAGGTACAACCCCGTCGTTAACCATGGAGGCGACCCAACTCGCTTTTTCTTCTTCGAGCTTACGGCGTTTTTCTAACGCGAGTTTGGCGGCTGCCAAAATATCGGCAGGCGCGCGTTTATAAATCCCGCGGCCTTTCCTATGAAAATAAACGGGGTTGGCGTGAAGGGCTAACAAAATCGCCGCTTTTTCAACGGGGGTTGCTCCGTCTCCGAAGTAATTCACCGCGATTTCCTCAAAGCCCGATTCGGTGTCTTCGAGCGTCTCCCAAAGAAAGTCGGGATCGATTTCGGCGCTTTGGGCTTTAGCGGTCTCTAAAAATTGAGAGACCGCCGGTGCCTCAAAGGATAAAAAGACGTGCCCGCCTTTGACCTTCGTACGCTTTCCCGTCGGTAGCTCGACTTGGTAAGCGTTTCCGGCTTGGCTTAAGACACTACCGACTTTAAAAGCGCCGTCTTCCTCAAAAAAAAGATTCATAAGTTAGCGTTGAGACCCGACTATAAATTGTTCGATAATCGTCAGATATTTCGCGAAACCGTCGATGCGATGCGTTTCGCCCTCGATGACGTGGGTCGCAAAACGCGCGTACTTACGAAGCGCGTCATGCCAATCTAAAACTTCGTCACCCGTGCTAAGCATAACAAAATAGCGTCCCGAGGAAGTGGGGACAAGCGCCATATCGCGCAAATCCTCACCAAACGAAGCTTGAATCTCAATCTCGCCTTCAGGCCCTTGAAGACGCTCCCCGACGTGCGCCTCGATTGTCGCCCAAGGCTCGCAAGCGGGATTTAATAAGATGCCTCTTGCGCCGCACGTCTCGCAAACATAAGTCGCGTAAAAACCTCCGAGACTTGACCCCACGAAGACGGTTTGACTCGGATCGATGTCTTTGACGAGCGCATCGAGAATGTTTCTGACGCGTTTAGGCTCGAAATTTAAATCGGGTGCCTCAAACGCGAAGCCTTTTTCTTTCGCGAACGCTTCAAGAATTTGTCCTTTTGCCGACTTCGGTGAAGATGCCAAACCGTGCAAATAAATAAGTCTCATGCCATTTAGCCTTTTAGTAACCGCGCGATTTTGCCTTGAATACCGCCGAAACCCCCGTTACTCATGACGAGAATCGCGTCACCTGCTTGAGCGTTTTGAACCGCTGCCTTCGCGCAAGCGTCGATATCGCCCAAAACGGTGCATTTTTGTGCGATGGGTGAAAGCGCGTCTTTCACGTCCCAAGACAATTTCGGTCCTTGGTAAGCGATAACAACGTCGGCGTCATTAAAGCTTTCCGCAAGAGCGTTAGCCAAAACACCCATTTTCATGGTGTTTGATCTCGGTTCAAAGACCGCGATGATTCTCCCTCGGGCTTTACTTTTAAGCGCTGCAAGCGTTTCGCGAACAGCTGTCGGATGATGCGCGAAATCATCATAAAGGGTAACGCCTTTTTCTTCGCAGATTTTTTCTAAGCGCCTTTTAACGCCTGCAAAAGTTTGAAGGTTTTGAAGAGCGTTTTTGGGGTCAATCCCGCACTCATTTGTAGCCGCAATCGCCGCAAGGGCGTTTGACGCGTTATGTCGCCCCAAAAGGGGTATTTGAAGGTTTCCGAGAGGCGCGCCTTCGTGGAAAACCACACGATTGTCATCAATGGCCCAATCTTTACCATTAAAGTCGATTTCGCGACTGTAGCACCCCATCTTGAGTACCTCGGTGACGGCTGGACTCATGGCATTGGCAATCACCGCGGCTTTTGACGGCATCGTTCGAACCAGATGATGAAATTGGCGTTCGATAGCGGCCAAATTCTCGAAAATATCCGCGTGATCGAATTCGATATTGTTGATGACAAGAACATCAGGCCGATAGTGAATGAATTTCGAGCGTTTATCCGAAAAGCACGTGTCGTACTCGTCACCCTCGATTACAAAAAAGGGCGACTCGGTTAGTCTTGCCGAGACGTTAAAGCCGCTAGGCACTCCTCCGACCAAAAAGGAAGGGTTGAGTCCCGCTTGATTGAATAGATGAACGATTAACGACGTTGTCGTCGTTTTCCCGTGGGTGCCCGAAACGCAAATGACGCGTTTGCCGGGCAAAATCGTTTTTTCTAACCATTCGGGGCCCGACATAAAATCGGGGCGAGCGTCCAAAATCGCTTCCAAAAGGGGATTACCGCGACTTACCGCATTACCGACGATAAAAAGGTCGGGGGCTAAAGACAATTGAGAAGCGTCATAGCCTTCGATAACTTCGATACCCGCTTCTCGCAATTGATCGGACATCGGCGGATAGACATGCGCGTCACACCCGGTGACGCAGTACCCTTTTTCGAGCGCTAAACGCGCAATACCGCCCATAAACGTACCGCAAATACCCAAAATGTGAACGTGCATGATGAATAAATTTTGAAAATACCAAAAATAACAATCGGCTAACGATGAAGCCGACAAATTCTAGTGACGTATTTTAAACGAAAAGCGACTCTAGAAACCGATTTCAAAGGTTTGAAGAAACGCCCCTTTGTTGGAATTTAACCGAAGTTAGTATATAGTTAGCCGAAATTAACGAATTTAAGGCCTTTTAAAAGCCGTCAGGTTACCCCTCTGTGGTTTTTAAAAAATCGTGCCTTATGAATGCTTTATGGATTTGCGAAAACTTAAAACGCTCATCGATTTAGTTCAAGAAAGCGGTATTTCCGAGCTTGAACTCACCGAAGAAGGCGATCGAGTCCGCATCGTCAATAGTCAACAAACTGCCTCCTCTAACCCTGCGCTCACCGTCACGACGCCCGTCGCGCCTGTTGCCGCTCCCGCGGCGCCCGCGCCTTCGGTTGCAGCACCCGCTCCCGCGGGCAAAACCGTCACGAGTCCCATGGTCGGCACGTTCTTTGCGGCACCCTCGCCCGGCGCCAAACCATTCGTAGCCGTCGGCGATAAAGTGACTGCCGGTCAGACGCTTTGCATCATCGAAGCGATGAAGTTACTTAACGAAATCGAGGCTGAAACGGACGGAACGATTCTTGAAATTTGCGTTCAAAACGCCCAGCCTGTCGAATTCGGTCAAACCCTCTTTGTCATCGGCTAAGTTATGTTCGGAAAAATTCTCATCGCTAACCGCGGAGAAATCGCATTGCGTATTCAACGCGCTTGTCGAGAAATGGGAATCAAAACCGTGGCCGTTCATTCCACGGCTGACGAAGAGGCTAAGTATGTCAAATTGGCCGACGAGTCCGTTTGTATCGGACCCGCGGACGCGCAATTAAGTTACCTTAATATCCCCGCCATTATTTCGGCAGCTGAAGTCACCGACACCGAAGCCATTCATCCGGGCTACGGGTTTTTGTCCGAAAATCCGGATTTTGCCGAACGTGTCGAGCGTTCGGGCTTTGCTTTTATCGGTCCGCATCACGAGTCGATTCGCCTCATGGGTGACAAAATCTCTGCCAAAAAAGCGATGGCGGCAGCTGGCGTCCCTTGCGTGCCCGATTCGGGCGGAGCGCTCCCCGAAGACGACCCCGACGCGGTGATTGAAATCGCCCGTCGCGTGGGCTACCCCGTCATCATCAAAGCCAGTAACGGCGGGGGCGGTCGCGGAATGCGCGTCGTACGAACCGAAGCAGGGCTTATGAACGCCGTGTCATTGACGCGCCAGGAAGCAATTGCCAATTTCGGAAACGGCACGCTTTACTTAGAGAAGTTTTTCGAAAACCCGCGCCATATTGAAATTCAGGTCCTGTCGGACAATTTCAAAAACGCGATTTATCTCGGCGCGCGTGATTGTTCCACGCAAAGACGTCACCAAAAGTTAATCGAGGAAGCTCCCGCGCCCGCCGTTAATGCCAAAGCAATCGAACGCTTAGGCGAGCGTTGCGTCGACGCTTGTAAACGTATCGGCTATGTCGGCGCGGGTACGTTCGAATTTCTCTATGAAGATGAAAAGTTCTACTTCATCGAGATGAATACGCGCTTACAAGTCGAGCATACGATTACCGAGATGACGACAGGCATCGATATCGTCAAAGAACAGATTCGAATCGCCTACGGCGAAAGACTTCGCTACAAACAGCGCCACGTCAACATTCAAGGCCACGCGATTGAATGCCGCATTAATGCCGAACACCCCTTTACCTTTATGCCGAGTCCGGGACGCGTCACCGACTGGCATTTACCCGGCGGCCCCGGCATTCGCATCGATTCGCATATCTATGCCGGTTGCACGGTGCCGAGTAACTACGACTCTCTCATCGGCAAAATCATCGCCTACGGCGAAAACCGCGAAGAGGCGCTTGCGCGCATGCGCGTCGCGCTCTCCGAATTCGCGGCCGAAGGCATTCGTACGAACGTCAAATTGCATCGCCAGATTTTGATGGACGAACAGTTCTGCCGAGGCGGCACACCGATTCATTATTTGGACGACCGACTCGAAGCTTGGAAAAAAACACTTGACGAATCGACTCTACGGTAAAGGCACAAAAAGATGTTCGAAATCACTTACCGTACGACTGAAGATTTAACCGAGACACTTTCTGAGGCGTTTTTCGGAGCGGGTGCCCTTTCGGTCACCGTTGAAGACGCGGACGCGGGAACGGTCGACGAAACCCCTGTTTTTGCAGAACCCGGCGTCGAACCCAAAACGCGTGCTTGGAAGCGCTCACTTGTCAAAGTCTTGGTTGAAGACGACTTCGATGAAACGATTCCCGAAGCCCTTTTAGCTAAAACCTTGGGCGAAGGCGTTTTCGAAAAATTAAGTCGCGAGCCGTTACCCGAAGTCGATTGGGTCAAAAAAACACAAGCGCAATTTACGAGTCAACGCATCGGGCGCCTTTGGATCGTACCGAGTTGGGAAACGACGCCCGAAGAAAAAGACGCCGTTGTCCTTCATTTAGACCCTGGCGTTGCTTTCGGAACCGGGTCTCACCCCACAACTCGCATGTGCTTAACGTGGCTAGAAAGCCACGTTAAAGCGGGCGACCGACTCCTAGATTGGGGGACGGGCACCGGGATTTTGGCCATTGCCGCCGCAAAACTCGGCGCGAGAGAGGTCGCGGGGAACGACATCGACTCGCAGGCAATCGAAGCCGCTCGCGAAAACGCTCGTAAAAACGGCGTGACGCTCGCTTTAAGCGACTTAGCGTCAACACCCGAAGGCCCCTTTGATATTATCGTTGCCAATATTCTTGCGGGGCCGCTAGCGATGCTTGCCCCCGACATCGTCCGCCGTCTGAAAGTCGGCGGCACCATCGTTTTATCCGGCATCTTAAACACTCAAGCGCAAACGGTAATCGAAGCCTACTTGCGCGAAGGTGCCCAGCGTGCTGAAATTACATCGGAACTTGAGGATTGGGTCTGCATTACCGCGACCAAGGAATAAAAAATGACGCATTGGATTATTCGCTGCCCGAATTGCTTAAACGCGTTTCACGCGACCGAAGAAGAAGTCAATAACCCGACGGGACAATTTAGATGCGGGAGCTGCTATCGAGTCGCCCCCGTTCAAGGCAACCTCTACGAATTTACGCGCCCGAGCGACCCCGAACCCGCTCCCGCTCCCGCGCCTGTGCCCGTAGTCCAGGCGCCTCCCATGGTCATGGCCGCACCCGAACCCGCGC
>DNBE01000109.1 GCA_003543795.1 Sutterella sp. | reverse complement strand
TAGGTGATGTCGGCCGCGTAGGCGCGCTTTTTCTCGTCGTTGGGTTGCTGACTCACAATCGTTCCGACCGTCATCCCGAGAAAGTTATATAGACGCCCCATCCATTGCGCGTCGCGTTTGGCAAGGTAGTCGTTAACCGTCACGATATGAACGCCTTTGCCTTCAAGGGCGTTTAAATAAACGGCAAGCGTTGCCGTTAAGGTCTTGCCTTCGCCCGTGCGCATTTCGGCAATCTTGTGATCATTTAAAACCATGCCGCCGATTAATTGCACATCAAAGTGGCGAAGCCCCAAAACACGAACGCTAGCTTCACGCACGACCGCGAACGCTTCGGGCAAAAGGGCTTCTAACGTTTCGCCTTTTGCCAAACGCTCGCGAAACGCAGCGGTCTTTGCCTTGAGCGCCTCATCACTTAACTGCTTCATCTCGGGCTCGAGGCGATTGACGGCTTCGCACTTTTTGCGATATTGCTTAATTAAGCGATCGTTTCGACTACCGAAAATTTTGGTCAAAAAATCGGACATTTCTTTTTTATTCCTAAAAGTCTCTTTTAAAGCGCGTCTTTTGTTTCCCGGCGCTCAAATCAAATAACCCTTTATTATCGCATACATTGGCGCTCGTTTATCGAGCGCGTGAGGCGAATCGTTACTGAAAGTAACGGACATTAAAAAGCTTTTTTAGAAAAACCACGCGCTACAATGCGCTAAAGATTCGCTTTCCTTTTTTGAAATACATCGATGGCAAAAACGCGCGGTCCGACCGAACTCGTTCGAGTGCTCCGAAATACGCCCGATAAAACGCTTTTATCGCGGGCGTTGGTCGCGCTTGAAGTTGAAGACGTTTTAAATCGTGCCCTCACAAGTCGAGGCTTACCCCGGCTCTTCGGCACCAAAGCCGTCGTTACGATGACCGGTACGACGCTCACCGTCCATTGCGTAAGCGCCCCCGTCGCAACCAAAATCCGGCAACTCACCCCGACACTTGAAAAAGCGCTTTTTGAGGCGGGTTATACCTTATCCGTTGCGGCCGTTCGCGCAGATAAAAGATCCTCCGCCCTTTTTGAGGAACCGACAGTTGAAGGCGACCCCCGAGAAGCTTCTCCCGAAGCCGCGGATGCCGTTGAAGCCGAAGCGATGAAAGCCGAAGACCCCGAAATCAAAAAAGCGCTTTTGCAACTCGCAAAAGCGCTCCGCAATCACTAAAACTTTCTAGTTACGGAATCATCCGTTCCATATCGTAGTGCTTCGGGCGGCGAATCCCTTCGCCGAATTTGACGAGCTCAAAGCGCACTTCACGAGCAATAATCTTACGAATCAAGCGGTTATTTAAAGCGTGGCCCGATTTGTAACCCACGTAGCGAGCCAGAAGCGGGCGCCCGAGAACGTAGAGATCGCCCATCGCGTCCAAAATCTTGTGCTTCACAAATTCATCATCCGCCCTCAAGCCTTCGGCGTTTACGATCCCGTTTTCATCAATGACAATTGCGTTATCTAACGACCCGCCCAAGGCTAATCCCATCGATTGAAGTTTTTTAACATCCGCTAAAAACCCGAACGTTCTCGCGTAGCTAATGGCTTCGCGATAGGTCGTGTAGCACAAATCGACGCTGACGTGTTGGACGGTTTTATCAATCACCGGGTGACCGAAATTAATCGTGAAATCGAAAGCCAGACCTTCATAGGGTTCGAGTCTCGCGAATTTGTCGCCGTCCGTGACTTCGCAAGGCTCCAAAATCCGAATAAAGCGCTTATCGGCGGTGGGCTTATCAACGAGACCCGCGCGATCGATTAAAGCCACGAAATCGTAGCCCGAGCCGTCCATGATCGGAAGCTCGGGGGCATTGACCTCAACAACGATGTTATCGATTCCGAAGCCGTTTAAAACACTCATGAAGTGTTCAATCGTCGAGATGCTGACGGCGCCTTCCGATAGCGTCGTCGCGAGCATCGTTTCGCTCACCTTGTCCGCGGCGACGCGAATGCTTACCGCGGGATTTAAATCCGTCCGGACGAAAACAATCCCTGTGTCGGGCGAAGCGGGTTTGACGGTCATCGTCACCGCGCGTCCCGAATGTAAGCCGACACCTTCAAGGGTCGCGCTTCGTCTGATGGTTCTCTGTCCGGACATGGATCAAAACTTAGTTTTTCTTTTTCCACCAAGGACCCGACCAATTGCCGAAGGGACCGGGTTTCGGGGCATTGGGATTGACCACGATTTGAGGTCTTGTAACTTCGGGTTCGGGGGCGGGCGCGGCTTCAGGCATCGAAGGCGCGGGCGCTGTAATCGGTTCGTCAAAAAGCGACTGTTCGTCAACACGGCTCACGGGTTCCGCGGCTTTAGGTTCGGAATCGTTTGCGAAAATCGGCGTTGGCATGTTCCAATCGTTTTGAACGGGAGCGGCCGCTTCAGGCGTTTTTTTCCTAAAGACCGCGGGAGCGCTCGTTTCGTTTGTCGCGTCATCCGCCGCGGGTTGAGGGTTTTCTAAGCCCGTTGCGACAATCGTGACGCGCATTTCGTCGCCCATCGAGTCGTCGTAGGCCGACCCTTGAATAATCTGAGCGCCCTTGGCCGTGAAGTTCGTAATGACGTTCATAACGGTAATCGTCTCTTTGAGCTTCATCGTCTCTTCGCTAGCGGTTATATAAACCAAGACGCCGCGAGCGCCGTTTAAAGTCACGCCTTCTAAAAGCGGGCAGGCAACCGCCTGTTCGGCAGCGATGCGGGCGCGCTCGGGACCTTTAGCCGTAGCCGAGCCCATCATGGCCGTACCGCGTTCGCTCATGACGGTTCTTAAGTCTTCGAAGTCCACACCGATGAGCCCCGGCGTCTGGATGATTTCGGTAATTCCAGCGCAGGCCTTAAAAAGAACGTCGTCGGCCGCCGCGAAGCATTCGGACACCGTCGCGTCTTCGCCGATTTCGTCTTGCAACTTGTCGTTTAAAATGACAATGAGCGAATCAACCGACTGCTTTAAATTCATGAGCCCGTTTTCGGCGCGCTGCATGCAAAGCTGGCCTTCGTAGGAGAAGGGTTTCGTGACAACGCCCACCGTTAAAATCCCCATCTCGCGCGCGATTTGCGCCACAATCGGGGCCGCGCCCGTGCCGGTGCCGCCGCCCATACCCGCGGTAATAAAGACAAGGTTCGAACCTTCGAGAAGTTCGCGAATCTGTTCTTTACCTTCCATGGCGTAACGCGCCGCGACATCGGGCTTAGAACCCGCGCCCAAACCGGTCGAGCCGAGCTGCAATGTCTTATGCGCGCGAGAGCGTTGTAAGGCGGTCCAATCGGTATTAATCGCGATAAATTCCATGCCTTGCGCGCCGCGCTCGATCATGTGCTCGATGGCGTTGCCGCCGGCACCGCCGACACCGATTACTTTAATAACGGTTTTCGAACGCGGGCTGTCACCCAAATCATTATCCATTTCAAACGTAGCCATGCTTTTTCTAGCCTTAAAAAAAGGTCCTCAAAAGAGGGAGTTTCAACTGATGAATTATTGCTGAAATCTTGATTTTGGGCAACCTTTTGACGCCGCTCATTGCGCTTTCGATTACCCCTAAAATTCTCCGATGAAAAACCGCTTCAAAAAGCCTTTGATGCGCCTTGAGACCGTCGGACGCGAACTATCGGTCCCCGCTAACACGTCCCGACCGTTTTTCAGTTCGTTTGCGGCGTAAAAAATAAGGCCCATCACCGCGCTTTCTTTGGGAGAAGTAAGCCCGATACTTGCTTCCCCGCGATAAAGAGGCGAGCCGCAACGCGTCGTAAACGTGTAGCCGAAGGGTCCCGCCTGGTTTTGAAATAGGTAGGCCGCTTGTGTAATTAAGCTGCCGCCGCCCGTAATGACAACACCTGCGGGTAAGCGATGGTTTTCCGGCCAATAGCGCCCCGCGCCGTCATCTTTGGTTCTAAACCATTGCGCTTCAAGAAGCTTTAAAAAGATGCCGTCGACCCAACTTTGGTAGACACGCGCGACGATCAAACTTAATTCATAGACCGTAAAACTAGCCGTTTGACCCGTATGGGTCTGAACGACATTGATAAAGACTTTTTCCGTTTCGGGCAACGCTCGCATATCAAGGCGCTGCTTAATTTTTTCAGCTTCTTGCATCGAGCAATGCATATAGCCCGCTAATTGTCGCGTGATGTCGTTTCCTCCCGCGGGTACCGACATCGTCAAGCGAGGAGCGCCGTTTTGCATGACGCAAATATCGGTCGTATCCGCGCCGATATCAAGGACCAACGCGCCGTTCATACGTTCTTCTTCGGTGAGAACCGCGTAGGCGGAAGCCCACCCCTGGGGCAGAATCTGCGCTTCGTATAAATTATTTCTTCGGATGGTTTTAATAAGGTTATCGCACGTGACGACGTCACCGATCGCGGCGTGCATCCGAAGCTTAAATTTGGTGATTTTTTGCCCCAAAACCGAATCGACGTTTTCCGAATTGCGATAAGTAAAACTTACGCGCTCGCTTTTAATGAGGCGATCGTCGGGCTCAAGTTCGAGGTTTCCGAGAGCAAGTATTTCCGCGTCTTTGATATCTTGCTCGGTAACGTATTGGCCGCTGATCGGCTGCGTTCCCGCGGTGTCTTTGCCGTAAATCTGCTCACCCGAAATCGTCAATAAAAATCGAGGTAGGGGATCGTGATAAATCCGAACGAGGTCATCGACCGCTTCTTTAACGCTTAAAACCGCCTGATCGACATCCACAATCTGGCCTCGGGTCACGCCGCGCATAATCGAGCGGCCTTGCGCAAGAACGCGCACCGCTCCGTTCGTGTCGATTTCAGCGACGACCGCAACGCACTTCGTGGTGCCGATATCGATGCCAGCGACGATGCGCGTCTCGTACCTCAATTGATCCAACTCCTTTACTGATTTACCTGCGATAGCGACGCGGCAAAAGCCGATCGATATCGCGCGTCGATTCTTTCGGGAACGGTTCCTAAAATTCGAACCACTTCCGGGTACTGCCTTAAAACTTCCTCAAATCGCGCCGCGATTGAGTCGTCGGCGTGATCAATCCCCAAGACGATACTCATTAAGCGCGACTCACCCACATCGAGCACGACGGTCCAACTGCCTCGATCGGTAACCGAAATTTCAGCGACGCGAAATCGCGGTTGCGTTTTCTCGATAACGGCAAAAAACGCTTGATAACGCTTCACCATATCGGGCGCGAAAGCTTCTTGCCCGAAAAATTCGGGCAAACCTGCCGCAACGGGCGCGTCGCCCTCAATCGTAAAAAGCGCGCCGTCGTCCGCAACAAATCGGCCGTCTTCAAACTGCGCGATAGCGCGATGCTTAATAATCGCGATCTCGAGGGCATCCGGCCAAACTCGACGAATGCTCGCCGTTTTAATCCAAGACAGGCGCATGAGAGCATCTTCGACTTTTTCGGTATCGATCGTAAATAAATTGCCCGATACGCTTGAAGTCAGCGCCCCTTGAAGCGCCTGCGCGTCGCCAGGCGACGCTTCGCCTTTAATCCGAACGTGACGAACCGTAAAGTAGTGCCCGAAAGCGTTCGGAAAATAGTTGACGACCGTCCAAAAGGCCCCGATACCGACCCCGATAAAAAGCAACGTGCCTAATACCGCGCGCGAGGCCTTCGACATGCTAGCCCTTTACTTATTTTCGAGCGACGCTTCTAAAACCACCTTGAGGACGAGTTCCTCGTAGGTCATGCCCGAAGCTTTCGCGGCTAACGGCACAAGCGAATGGCTTGTCATACCCGGCGCCGTGTTGATTTCAAGCAAAACGAACGACCCGTCGTCACGCAAAAGGACGTCGATTCTCGCCCATCCCTTGGCGCCGATCACCCGATAGGCTTTCACGCAGGCTTCTTGCACCGCTTGCGTGACGGCGTCATCTAACTTCGCAGGGCAGTCGTAGACGACTTTTGTCGTGAAATATTTATTTTGGTAATCGTAGTCACCTTCGGGCGCGATGATTTCCACGATCGGAAGCGCTCGGGCGCCTTCGCCCTGACCCAAAATCGCGACCGTTAACTCACGTCCGTAAACGCGCTCTTCAACCAAAACACGGCGATCTAAAAGCTGCGCTTTACGAATGGCGTCGGCAAGCGCTTCGGGCGTCGCGTCTTTTAATTTAAAAAGCCCGATGCTCGAACCCTCGCGAGCGGGTTTGACGACCAAGTCGCCGCCCAAAGCTTCGATGACTTTAGGCGCGTCTTCGGGGCCCGCCACAAGCATCCCTTTGGCTAACGGTAAGCCGTTCGCTTTCCAAAAAGATTTCGTGATTTCTTTATCAATCGTAATAGCGGACGTGAGAACACCGGAACCTGTATAAGGAATCCCTAAATACTCGAGAACGCCTTGAATGGCGCCGTCTTCGCCATAGCGGCCGTGTAAGCAATTAAACGCGCGATCGAAATGTCCGCGTTCGATTTCGGATAAGTGTTGGTTTTGCGGATCAAAACGCGTCACGTCGACCCCGCTCGCGACAAGGGCATCGTAGACACCTTTACCGCTCATGAGCGAAATCTCGCGTTCGCTTGAGTACCCGCCCGCGATCAAAACCACTTTGCCCGCCTTGCGAGCCAATTCTGCCGTTTCGTTTTTATCCATAAAAACCACCTTCAAAAAGAAATCCTTAGCGTTCGCCCGCTTTTAAGCGAGAAGCGATTTTACCGATTGAACCCGCGCCCACGGTCAAAACAACGTCTCCCGGGCGCGCCGTTTTCATAATGGTCGGAATGACTTCGTCGATTGTCGGCGCGAAACTTAAGCGCTCTTGCCCCGCCGCGCGAACGGCTCTCGCGAGTGATCGTGCGTCCGCGCCCGGAATCGGGGCTTCGCCCGCGGGATAGACTTCGGTTAAAACCAAAGCGTCGACCGAAGATAAAATACCTACGAAATCCTCGAAGCAATCGCGCGTTCTCGTAAAGCGATGCGGCTGAAACGCCAAAACGATGCGACGCCCCGGAAACGCCCCTCGAGCCGCGGCAATCGTTGCCGCCATTTCCCGAGGATGGTGCCCGTAGTCGTCAATTAACGTAAACGTACCGCCGTCGATTTCGATTTCGCCCAATTGCGTAAAGCGCCGACCGACGCCCTTAAAGCCCGCGAACGCGCGAACGAAAACGTCGTCTTTAATCCCTAAAAGACCGCCCACGGCAATCGCGCCCAGAGCGTTTTTAACCGAATGAATGCCGGGGTGCGACAAAAATATATCCAAATCGGGGCGATTTTCACGCACGACGGTAAAACGCATCCCGGTGCCTTCGGCGCGAATGTTGACGGCTCTGACTTGCGCTTTTTCGCTTTCGCCGTAGAGAATCACCGAACGCGGCACGCGATCGACAATCGACATCAAATTCGCGTCATCGGCGCAAAGAACGGCCTTGCCGTAAAAGGGAAGACGCATCAAAAAGTCGACGAAGGCTTGCTTCAATTTATTGAAGTCATGCCCGTACGTATCCATATGGTCTTCGTCGATATTGGTGACAAGCGCAATCACAGGCGTTAAGCATAAAAAGGACGCGTCACTTTCGTCGGCTTCGGCCACAAGCCATTCGCCGGAACCCAAGCGTGCGTTCGAACCCG
>DNBE01000095.1 GCA_003543795.1 Sutterella sp. | reverse complement strand
CCCCGAACCATGCTTTGTGTGCTACGAGCCGATTACAACCTTATCGGGCGGTACGGCCGTGCCGCTTCCGTGTCGCGTCGAAGACGAATTTCGTCTCACGCCCGAAGGCTTAGAGAGCGTCCTCACCCCCAAAACAAAACTCATCATCCTCCCCTTCCCGAATAATCCGACGGGCGCCGTGATGGAAAAAGAGCATTGGGAAAAAATCGCGGCCGTCCTCAAAGATAAAAATGTCCTTTGCTTATCGGACGAAATCTATGCCGAACTCAATTACACGGGGCGTCCCCATGTGTCTCCCGCCACGATCGAGGGCTTATCCGATAAAACGCTCGTTGTGAACGGCTTTTCCAAAACCTACGCGATGACGGGCTGGCGTTTGGGTTACGTGTGCGGTCCCGCGCCCATTATCGATGTGATGCTCAAAATTCACCAAAACGCGATTATGTGCGCGCCGACCACGAGTCAGTACGCGGCCTGTGTAGCTTTGCGCGAGTGCGATACCGAAATCGAGCACATGCGAGATGAGTACAACATGCGCAGAAAACTCTGCGTTCAAGGCTTTAACGCAATCGGCTTGACTTGTTTTGAACCGAGAGGCGCTTTTTATGTCTTCCCGAGTATCGCGATCACCGGGATGACTAGCCAAGAATTTTGTCTAAAACTTCTTGAAAAAAAGAAAGTCGCGGTGATTCCGGGCGATGCCTTCGGCGCTTCGGGCGAAGGCTTTTTCCGCGTTTCCTACGCTTATTCCACCGAACACCTTCGCGAAGCGATTAAACGCATCGGCGAGTTCGTTGCCGAAATTCGCGCCGCGTAAAAAGGCTCTTCGGTTTTGAGAAAGACGCGCTAGTTTAAGCGCGTCTTTTTCTTAGTGTTTATCCCGATACCCGAGGGCGGCTTTTCGATTGCTTTCCCCGATTTTAAAACCTAGAATCCTCGCCTTTAAAACGAACATTTCGGATGTTGAGTTATGACGTTTTATGACGCGTTTATTCTTTTTATCAAGTTCATCTTCTTGATGAGTCCGCCTTTTGCGGTCACGGTCTTTTTAACCGTAACCGACAAATCGACCCAAAGCGAAAAAAATGCCTTGGCGCTGAAAATTTTCTTTTCGATGATGATCGCCTCCATGGTGTTTTTATTTTTCGGACGATACATTTTCGAACTTTTCGGAGTGACGCTTGACGCTTTCCGAATCGGTACGGGCGCGCTCTTATTTTTAACGTCCGTTTCTCTCGTTCGAGGCGGTAAAGTCGACGTGGATATGTCGGTCAGCATCATGGAACTCGCGATTGTTCCGATTACGATTCCGATTATCATGGGGCCCGCCACCATCGGTACGCTACTGGTCTACGGCGGTGATTTATTAAATGTCAACGATACCCTTTTAGCTATGGGTAGCGTCATTACCGCGAACATCGTTGTTTGGATTTCGCTTATCGCTTCTGGCTATATCGAACGGATTATCGGCCGCGAAGGTTTGGTCGTTCTCGGAAAACTCACGGGGCTAATTTTGGCCGCGATGTCAGCCGAAATGATTTTCTCAGGCATGAGCGCTTATATTACGCAAGCCGTTGCGGCCGCCAACTAAAGCGAAATTTTTCTCATAAAAAAAGGTCGGAATCATTGAAGTTCCGACCTTTTCATTTTTTAGTGAAGTACCGATTTAGAGTACGTCACAGAAGGCTTTGGCGACGTAATTGACGTTATGCGTATTTAAGCCGCAAATGCAAATGCGACCGTTTTTTAGCGCGTAAATCGCGTAGTCATCGCGCAAAACGGCAACCTGTTCGGGGGTAAAGCCAGTAAAGGAGAACATACCCGCCTGGCGCGTCACGAAACTAAAGTCGCGTTTGGCGCCTAAGCGCTGCATTTCGTCGACAAGCGCGTGGCGCATAGAAATGATGCGTTCGCGCATGCCGTCCAATTCGTCTGACCATCTTTGATACTTTTCAGGGTCACCCAAAACAGCTTGCACGATTCTGCCGCCGAAAGCGGGCGGATTCGAATAGTTGCAACGAATGACTCCTTCGAGCTGGCTTAAAACCACCTTGGCTTGATCGGCGTTTTGCGTCACGACCGTCAAAGCGCCGACGCGTTCGCAATAAAGGCCGAAACTCTTCGAGTAACTCGTCGCGACAAGAAAGTCCATCCCAGATTGCGCGAAAAGGCGAATCGCGTAAGCGTCGGGCGCAAGCCCTTCTTTAAAGCCCTGATAAGCCATATCAAGGAAAGGCAAAAGGCCTTTCTTTTGGCAAAGCTCAAGGATCACTTTCCACTGCTCGTGACTTAAATCGTAGCCCGTCGGGTTGTGGCAGCAGGAGTGAAGGATGACAAGCGAGCCTTTAGGTAAGGCATCGATATCTTCGACCATGCCGTTAAAATCGACGGCGTCGTTTGCGCGGTCGTAATAGCGGTATTTGATGACGTCAAGCCCTTCGAAACTCATGATCGAATCGTGGTTACCCCAAGTGGGTTGACTTGAAGATCCGACCGTCACGCCCATCACATGACGCGAAAAATCGATACCGACTTTCAAAGCGCCCGTACCGCCTAAAGTCTGTACAGTCGCGGCGCGCCCGGTTTTGACGATATCGCTATCGGCACCGAAAACCATCTTTTGGACGTTGGCGCAATACTCGGGCAAGCCGCGAATCGCGGTGTAGGAGTGCGCCAAGCGCTTAGCAGCCAGGGCTACTTCTTCGTCATGAACGACGTCTAACACGGGTGTCTTGCCGTTATCGTCAAGATAAACACCGACACTTAAATTGACTTTGTTTTCACGCGTATCGGCCGCGAATTTCGCGGAAACGCCGAGAATCGGATCGGGAGCGGCGGGTGCCAACCCGGCAAATAGACCTTCGTTCATGATGAAATCCCTTTTTGAAATGGAAACGGATTACAAATAATGCAATCTCAAATATATACCGCGGCGAATCACTCGCTCACCTTTTGAGGGTGATAAGTTGCACAAATTTTCCGCAATAGTACTTAGATACTTTTAAATCAAAGACAAGGGTTAAAGACCTTCGCTTTTGATTTCAAAACAAGCGGCTTGATGACCGGGCGCCACTTCTCGCATCGGCGGAACGGCTTTGGAGCACCCCGCGCAAACGCGCTCGCATCTCGGATGAAACGCGCACCCGGGAGGCGGCGCTAACGGGCTCGGAACCTCGCCCGAAATCTGAATTTGAGAACTCTTTCCTGAGTTCAAATCGGGAATCGCGCGAAGGAGCATCTGCGTGTACGGGTGGCAGGGATTGGTAAAGAGTTCCTCTTTATCAGCTAATTCAACCAAACGCCCGAGATACATCACGCCCACGCGATCACTCATATGATGCACGACGGCAAGGTTGTGCGAAATGAGTAAATAGGTCATCTCGGTTTCGTTTTGAATTTCTTTCATGAGATTTAAAACCTGCGCTTGGACCGAAACGTCAAGAGCGCTTGTCGGTTCGTCCAGAATCAGAAATTCAGGCCGAGTCGTCAAAGCTCTCGCAATTGAAATGCGTTGCCTTTGCCCGCCCGAGAATTGATGCGGATATTTCGATAAAGCGGCAACGGGCATACGAACGAGGTCGAGCGCTTTCTGAACCCTTTTTTCTAAGTCGGGAACACGGCCTTCGAGCGTTAAAATCGGTTCGCTCACAATCTCTTTAATCGTCCACCTCGGGTTGAGGCTTGCGAAAGGATCTTGGAAAATCATATTGACGCGACGCGAAAGTTTCGCGCGAGAGGCCTTTGTCG
>DNBE01000066.1 GCA_003543795.1 Sutterella sp. | reverse complement strand
GCGCAGAAAAATCTCGGTCCCGCGGGTGTCATCATCGCGATTGTCAAAAAAGCGTTTCTCGCGACGGCGCGGGACGACGTTCCGACGATGCTAAGCTATAAGACCTTCGCCGAACACGATTCGCTCTATAACACGCCGCCCGTTTTCTGTATCTATATGGTCAATAAGACCTTGAAGTGGATTCGCGCGCAAGGCGGAACCGAAGCCTTGGCTCGTCGCAATCGCGAAAAAGCGGCGCTCATCTACGATACGATTGACACATCCGACGGCTTTTACGTCGGACACGCGCAAAAGCCCTATCGTAGCCAGATGAATATCACGTTTAATTTGGCTGACCGCGAGCTCGAAAAAGATTTCGTAGCTCGCGCCAAAGCGCAGGGCTTTGTCGGTGTCGGCGGCCATCGTTTGGTCGGCGGCTGCCGCGCGAGCACCTATAACGCCGTCCCGTATGAGGCCTGCGAGGCGCTCGCCCGATTTATGAAAGAGTACCAAAAGGATCACGCATGAAAATCTTTGTCAGTAACGATGTCAGCGAAAAAGGCATCGCCATTTTGAGACAGCATTTCGGAGACGACGCGGTTGATGTCCGTCCCAATATGAAGCCCGATGAACTCTGTCAAGTCATCGGCGACTATGACGCGCTCGTCACGCGCTCTTTAACCCAAGTCACGCGCGAAGTGTTCGAGGCGGGGACGCGCTTAAAAGTCGTGGGACGCGCGGGTGTCGGTGTCGACAATATCGATTTACCCGCCGCGACCGAACACGGCGTGATGGTGCTCAATACCCCCGAAGGTAATACGATGGCCGCGACCGAACACACCGTCGCGATGCTGATGTCGATGACGCGCCACATTCCGCAAGCGCATCAAAGTATCGAAGAAGGTCGTTGGGACCGTAAGAGCTTTACCGGTATTCAGGTTCAAGGTCGCACGTTAGGCATCATCGGCGTCGGTCGTATCGGTAGTCGCGTTGCTAAACGCATGCAAGGGATGGAAATGCGTACCATCGGCTACGACCCCTACATCACGCAAGAGCGCGCAAAGCAAGTGGGTGTCACCCTTGTCGACTTCGATACCTTACTCAAAGAATCGGACTACATCACGATTCATACGCCCTTAACGAAAGAAACCGAGAAGATGCTCGGCGCCGAAGCCATCGCCAAGATGAAGGACGGCGTTAGACTCGTCAACTGCGCGCGCGGCGGCTGTATGGATCCGCAAGCGGTCGCGGATGCCTTGCGCTCGGGCAAGATCGCGGGCGCCGCGATTGACGTCTATCCGAAAGAACCGTTAACCAAGGAAAATAATCCGTTTCTCGGAATGCCGAACGTCGTTTTAACGCCGCACTTAGGCGCTTCGACCGTCGAAGCGCAAGTGGGTGTCGCGGTCGACGTTGCCGAGGGCGTCATCGAGGCGCTCGAAGGGCGCCCTGTGATGACAAGCGTCAATATGGCGCCGATTCCGAAACACGTCGCCGAAGTCATTCGTCCGTATTTCGGGTTGGCCGAACGGATGGGCACGATGGGAATCGGGATGGCGGACGGACCGATTCAGGCCGTGCATCTCGAGTATCGCGGCGAACTCGCCGAAACCGAAGTGCAGGCATTAACGACGGCGTTCTTAAAGGGGTTACTCAATCCCATTTTGCAAGAAAGCGTCAACTACGTAAACGCCCCGGGCCTTGCTCGTCGTCGCAATATCGAAGTCTCCGAAGTCAAATCCAATAAACCGACTTACTTCACGACTTCGATTAAAGCCAATATCGTTACGAGCCGCAGTAACCACACGATCGAAGGGACGCTTTTTGACGGTAAAGAACCGAAGATCGTCCAACTCGATCGCTACCATGTCGACTTTAAGCCCGAAGGCAACCTCCTCTTGGTGCCCCATATCGACCAACCGAACATGATCGGTCAAATCGCGACCATTCTCGGGAAAGCCGGTATCAATATTAACGGCATGCAAGTCGGCCAGACCCCGATCGATAACACGAATATCATGGCGATTGCCGTTTCGACCGATATTCCGAACGATATCATGAAAAAGATTTCGGGAATCGAAGGGATTCTCGATGTCAGACTCATCAATTGCGAGGCTTAAAAAGGGTTAGGAAACGACTCGACTCAAAAAAGGGCGCTTTAAAAAAGCGCCCTTTTGGTTACCTGCAATCGGTTTAAGGATTTTCACGCAATTTACGCATTAAGAAATTGAGGACCACGCCGTACACCGGAACGAAAATCGAGAGGTTCGCAAGTACCTTCACACAGTAGTCGACGGTCGCGAGCTCAAACCAGTGACTAGCCATAAAGGCGTCGTTTGTCGCGTAAAAAGCCACGCCGAAAAAGACGTACGTATCGACGAGGTTTCCGAGAATCGAGGACGCGGCGGGCGCGGGCCACCAAGCTTTTAAGCGACGAAGCTTTTGGAAAACGAAGATATCCATCAATTGCCCGATGACATAAGCCGTCAGAGACGCGAGCGTAATACGCATCGCAAATAAACTCATCGAGGCCGATAAATACGCGAAACCTTGAAAGTGACCGTGCTCGAAAAGCGTTCCCACGAGATAAGACAAAATGAGCGCGGGAATCATCGCGTAAAAGACGACTTTACGGGCGTCTTTTTGCCCGAAAAGCCGAACCGTCAAATCGGTCGTCAAAAAGATAAACGGATAGGTAAACGTTCCCCAGGTCGTATGAACGCCGAAAATCGTAATCGGCAACTGAACGACGTAATTACTTAAAACGATGATGAAAATGTGGGTCAACCACAATTTCTTAAAAGGGAAATGAAAACCGTGAACCATATCAACTCAACATTAAATAAGCCGAAAACCGATTTCGGCACATCGAAGTCACAAAGGTGCGAATATTAGGAAGGAATGCCCGCGTTTGTCAATCAAATCGGCGAGAAAAGCTTATAGTGCCTTGTCTGCCAGGTCGTTTAAAAGTTCGGCAGCTAAGCGCATTCCGAAGGTAGCGGTCATAAAAACCGCCGTCCCGAACATTCTGTTTGAGGATGCCTCGGGATTGACTTTCATCGGTTCTGCGCAATAGACGGCTTTGACGCCGAAAAGGGATTTCGACTTCGAGGCGCCTTGCGCGGGAAAGCCGTAACGGTGACGCAACTCGCGACGCACGCTCGCTAAAAGCGGGTCGTCAGTCGTAAGCGCCAAGTCCGCGACGGCAATAGAATCGGGATTAAGTTTGCCGCCCGCGCCCCCCGAGGTATAAATCGCGAGATTTTTCTTTTTAGCGCAGGCAATGAGCGCCGCCTTATCGTCAATCGAATCGATGCAATCAAGCACGATATCGACATCCGTGAGGATGTCGTCAACGGTTTCGGGTAAAACACGCTCAACCAACATACGTAAGTCAAGTTCGGGGTTGATATCGAGAAGCCTTTCGCCCAACGCTTTCACTTTAGGCGTGCCCACGGTCGAATGTAAGGCCTGAAGCTGACGATTGATGTTCGTGACCTCGACTTCGTCCGAATCAATAAGCGTAACGTGACGGATACCGTTTCTCACGAGCGCTTCGGCAGTCCAACTGCCGACCCCTCCCACACCGATGACCGCGACGCGCGCGGAAGCGAAAGCCTCAAGCGCGGCTTTTGAGTAAAGGGGTGTCAAACGTGAAAAAATAGCTTCTGGCATCGGTAATCAACGGTAGGAAATTAAAAACGTTTGATAGTCTACTCGAAGTCGGGTTTGTGTTTCTAAGGTATTTGCGTAAGTTGGAAGAAGTTTTTTAGCCGATGTTGGCAGTACAATGCGTTCGACTTTTCCAAAATGTGGGAATTTTTGTAAATGGAATTTCTTTCGCTATTTGCGGTCGGTATCGGTGTCGGCTGCTTCGGCGCGCTCGTGGGATTGGGCGGCGGCCTTATCATGGTCCCCTTATTTATGCTCACGATGATGCCGCCCGCGGGGTCGACTTTTACGACCGTTCAAGAAGTCATCGGGACGAGTTTATTCGGGGTACTTTTAAACGCCATCGGCGGCAGTTGGGCCTACTATCGAAATCGGCTCATCATGTTTCGCGCGGCCGTTCCTTTCGCGCTTGCGACGGTACCCGGCGCCTGGGCAGGCAGTTACTTATCGGAATATTTCTCGGGACCGGGTTTTTCCATTACGTTCGGTTGCACGCTCATGGCGCTTGCCTGCTTTATGTACTGGAAAAGTAAAGCGAAAAAACCGACGACGCCTATTGAGGAATTCGATCCCGTGACCGCGCGTTTTAATGTTTGGCTCGGTGTCTTTTTAAGTTTCGGAGTCGGGT